>CBFIGT010000023.1:0-25875 GCA_965662175.1 Arcobacter sp.
TTTTTCCATAGGGCAAGTTTTTGGTGGACCAATTTCAGATAATTTTGGAAGAAAAAATAGCTCTATTTTGGGTTTATTAGCTTTTTCACTTTTTAGTTTTTTAATCATTTTTAGTACAAATATTTACGAACTATGGATTTATAGATTTTTTGAAGCATTTTTTGGTGGAATTGTTGTAGTAAATGCAAGTGCTGCTGTTAGGGATAGATTTCATGGAAAAGAGGCTGCAAAAATATTTAGCTCCTGCAATTGGTTCTTTTATTATTCATTTTTACTCATGGAAAGCTATTTTTATATTTTTGACTCTATACTCTTTAGTGGTAGCTTTTTGGGTTTATAAAAGTTTAGATGAGAGTTTAAACTATATTAAACAGAATGTTTATCAATCATTTAAATTAGTTTTAAGCCATAAAGAGGCTATGAAAATCATGATTACACTTGGATTAGCATTTTCAGGTTTTTTTATTTTAATTGCAAAATCTTCTTTTATATTTATAGAGTATTTTGGAATTTCTACGGATGCTTTCCCTTTTTTCTTTGGTTTTAATTTTGTAATATTAATTGCAATGACAAGAGTAAATGTTGCACTTTTAAAAAAATATTCACCAAAAGAGCTTATAAATATAGCTATAATAATACAAATATTATCAGGATTATTATTTATTTTATTATATGAGAATATATCCTTAATAAGCACTATGTTATTGATGGCATCATACATGAGTGTTATGGCATTAATATTTGGTAACTCTTTGGCTATGGCACTTGAGTATTTTCCTAAAAATGCTGGAGTTGCTTCAAGTGTAGCTGGAGTTTTGCAATTTGGACTTGGCGCAATAATATCATCTATTGCTCTTAGTTTTCATAATGATAGTTTTTTGCCTATAGGTATTAGCTTAACTATTATTTCGCTTTTTTCTTATTTTTTAATAAGGAGACTTAAATAGGAGTTTATTATGTTTAAACTTTTTTTACTTTTTTTCTCTTTTAGTGCTTCACTTTTTGCAAATAGCAATGAAACAATAAACCTAACTTCAACTTGGCTAGGAGTAGCTGTTTTACTAATATTTATTATTGGATACTATATTATTGCTAATGAAGAGAAATACCATATTGATAAATCTATTCCAGCACTATTTATTGGTATTTTTACATTTTTACTAATTGCTGTATATTATTATTTAAATGACTTAAATATTAAATTGGTACATAATGAAGCTGAGAGTGTAATTTTAGAGATTGCGGAGATTTTTTTCTTCTTATTTGTTGCTATGACTTATATTGAATCACTTATTTATATGGGTGTATTTGATAAATTAAAATATACCCTTATCTCAAAAGGTTATACCTATAAACAACTATTTTGGGTAACAGGATTTTTGGCATTTTTTATCTCTCCTATTGCTGATAACTTAACAACTGCTCTTATATTATCAACTGTACTAATTACAATAGAAAAAGAGAAACAGAACTTTTTAGTCCCAGGTGCTATTAATATTGTAGTAGCTGCAAATGCAGGTGGCGCTTGGTCTCCTTTTGGAGATATTACAACTCTTATGGTCTGGACAGCTGGGAAAGGCTCTTTCAATGATTTTATTTATTTATTTCCATCTGCAATTGGTGGATACTTAATAACAGCATTTCTACTCTCGAAATTTGTTCCAAATACAAAACCTGATTTTGATATAAATTTAGAGCTAAAACCAAAAATGAAAGAGGGAGCAGCTACTGTTATTATTCTGGGTTTTGTTACTCTTTTTTCAGCTGTTGTTTCACACCAACTTCTTGATTTTCCTGCTATGTGGGGAATGATGTTTGGATTAACTCTTCTAAAAATCTATTCATATAAATTAAATCAAAAGTATGGAAAAGAGCATTTGGATGTTTATAAATCAATGTCAAAAATAGAGAATAATACCCTAATGTTCTTTTTTGGTATTTTAGCTGCCGTTGGCGCTTTATATTTTGTAGGCTGGTTAAGCCTAGCTTCTATTATCTATGAACCTAACTATTTAGGTGCAACTTTTGCAAATATTAGTGTTGGTTTTTTATCAGCAATTGTGGATAATGTACCTGTTATGAGTGCTGTTTTAAAAGCAAATCCTGAAATGAATTTATCAAATTGGATGCTTGTTACCTTAACAGCTGGAATTGGAGGCTCTTTAATATCTTTTGGAAGTGCAGCAGGTGTTGGAGTTATGGGAAAATTAAAAAATATTTATACCTTTAGTTCACATATGAAATACTCTTGGACTATTTTAATTGGTTATTTTCTTTCAATTGCAATTTGGTATATTCAGTTTGAAATTTTAGCTTTTGCTTAGAGTTTATTCTATAAAATCAAGCTTCCCTTTATAGTTTATGAGGAAAATTTAGATAAAATGATAAAAGAATTTAAAAATAAAATAAATTTGTATCCTAATTTAAATACTTTAGATATTTTTAACTTAAATAGGATTAAAAAAGAGATATAAATAAAATTTGAGTTGTTTAACAAAGTTAAAAATAAGAAATATTATAAGTAGAACTTATGATTTTCTTATGCTTAATATAAGTTAGACTAATATATAATTCAAAAAATCCAAGATAATCTTTTAGAAGTTTATCTTACTAGAGAGGCATATTATGGCTACTAAAACAGAAAGTTTACCAAAAAAGACTTCTTACAGAATATACAGATATTATATGTATGTTGCTGCTACTATTATTGCATTGGTTCTTCCATTTATTAAAATAAATGATAACCATATCTTTTTATTATCATTTGATAAAAAACAACTTCATCTAATGGGTATTGCATTTGACATGCAAGAGCTTTATATGATGCCATTTTTATTAATGTTACTATTCTTAGGTATTTTTGCAGTAACGGCTATTGGTGGAAGAGCATGGTGTGGTTGGGCATGTCCACAAACTATATTTAGAGTTATTTATAGAGATTTAATTGAATCAAAGCTTTTAGGTTTAAGAAGAATTAAAAATAAACAAAAAGAGCCTGACTACTCAAAAGCTGAAAATTCAGCTAAAAAAGTTCTTGGTATTATCATATGGGCAATTTTATCTTTAATTGCAGCTGCTGATTTTATGTGGTATTTTGTGCCACCTGAAGATTTCTTTGCTTATTTACAAAATCCTACAGAACATATGTTTTTAATTGGTATGGTTCTTGGAATTGCTGCATTTTTAGTTTATGATGTTGTAAAACTAAAAGAGGATTTTTGTGTATATGTATGTCCTTATTCAAGAGTTCAATCAGTTTTATATGATGACAATACACTACAAGCTATTTACTCTACAAATAGAGGTGGTAATATTTATGATGGAAATAAAGAGAAACTTATTTTCAAAGCAAAAGATTTACCAGACCCAACAAATGAGTGTACAACATGTGAATCTTGTGTAACTGTTTGTCCTACACATATTGACATTAGAAAAGGTATGCAACTTGAGTGTATTAACTGTCTTGAGTGTGTTGATGCTTGTACAACTGTTATGGGAAAACTTGGTAAAGAGTCTCTTGTTCAATGGACAAGTACAAATAAAATAGAAAAAAATGAGCCTACAAAAATAATTAGAAAATCTACTATTATGTATTCAGTTGCATTATTAGTAATTTTAGGACTTCTTTTTGTTATGGGTGGTAAAAAAGAGTATATGCTTTTAAATGTTAATAAAACTACTCAATTATATAAAATTAAAGAAGATGGTTTAGTAACAAATAACTTTTTATTTTTATTCCAAAATACAGATTCAAAAGCACATAAATATGCCTTAGAAATTGTTGATAATAAAGATATCTTTATTGAAAGATTTAATCCATTTACTCTAAGTGCTAAAAAATTAGCTAAAAAAGTTGTTGTATTAGGAACTACTTCAAAACTAGTAGATGATGCTACAAAAGATACTCCTATTACGGTTACAATTAGAGCTTATGCTATTGATGAACCTGAAAGAGTTCAAGTATTTAGAAAAGCTGTATTTATCTACCCTCGTTCTGATAAATTAAAATAATAACTTTTTTGTAAGTGCAAATTTAATCTTTGCACTTACAATAATCCTCTCAAAAATTAAACCCTTATTAACATAAGCTTAGATATAATCGCGAATATAATTAACTACTATTTTTTACGGAGTATCACCAATGACTAAATTTATATTTGTTACAGGTGGAGTATTAAGTTCCCTTGGAAAAGGAATTACTTCAGCCTCAATCGCCACTATTTTAAAACAATCTGGTTATAAAGTAACTATGCTTAAAATCGACCCATATTTAAATGTGGACCCAGGAACAATGAGTCCATTAGAACATGGAGAAGTATTCGTAACAGCTGATGGTGCCGAAACAGACTTAGATTTAGGAAACTATGAAAGATTTATTGATGTTACACTTGGTGCTAAAAATTCATTTACTACAGGTCAAGTTTACCAATCTGTTATCAAAAGAGAAAGAGAAGGTGGATACTTAGGAAAAACTATTCAAGTTATTCCTCATGTTGTAGATGAGATTAAAAGAAGAGTTTTTGATGCTGCTGATGGTTATGACTTTTTAATAGTAGAGCTTGGTGGAACAGTTGGAGATATCGAGGGCTTACCATTTATGGAAGCTATTAGAGAGATTAGACATGAATTAGATAAAGATAAAACTATGAATATTCATGTTACTTTAGTTCCATATATAGCAGCAGCAGGTGAGCTTAAAACAAAACCAACACAACACTCAGTTCAAGAGTTAAGAAGAATTGGTATTACTCCACATATGTTAGTTTGTAGAAGTGAAAAACCTCTTCCAAAAGAGTTAAAGAAAAAACTTGCAATGTCATGTGATATAAATAACAACGCTGTTATTGAAGCTGGAGATGCACAATCTATTTATCAAGTTCCTATGAACTTCTTAAAAGAGGGAATTTTAACTCCATTATCAGAACATTTTAATATCAAAATCAAACCAAATATGGAAAGATGGGAAACATTAGTTAAACATATTGTTCTTCCTCAAGATGAAGTTACAATTGCATTTGTTGGAAAATATTTAGAGCTTAAAGAGTCTTATAAATCATTAATAGAGTCACTAATTCATGCAGGAGCTCACTTAAACACTAAAGTAAATATCAACTGGTGTGATAGTGAAAGAATAGAAGATGTTGGTGCTTATGAAATTATTCAAAACTCTGATGCTGTACTTGTTGCTGGTGGTTTTGGACACAGAGGTGTTGAGGGTAAATTAAAAGCTATTGAGTATGCAAGAGTTAATAATATTCCATTTTTAGGAATTTGTTTAGGAATGCAATTATCAATTGTAGAGTATAGTAGAAATGTTTTAGGACTTGAAGATGCTAACTCTATTGAGTTTGATGAAAATACAACAAACCCAGTAATTTATCTAATTGATGAGTTTATGGACCAATCAGGTAACAAACAACTAAGAACTCACCAATCACCAATGGGTGGAACAATGAGATTAGGTGAATATCCATTTAATCCAAAAGTAGGAACAAAACTAAAAGCTGCATATGGAAATAATGAAACATATTATGAAAGACATAGACATAGATATGAAGCAAATCCTACTTATAAAGATAGATTAGAGGAAGCTGGTATGATTATTTCAGGTGAATCAAACGGACTTATTGAAGCTGTTGAAATCAAAGGTCATCCTTGGTTCGTGGGAGTTCAATTTCACCCTGAATTTACATCTCACTTAGAAACACCAAATCCTATTATTTTAGAGTTTGTAAGACAAGCTACTAAATCGAATTAATGTCAAAAGTTACAAAACAAAAACTTTTTAACCTACTTCTTGCAAGACATGAAGAGAATCAATACTCTCGTCTTGCAGATATTCCAACTCCTGATAAATTTAAAGATATACAAAAAGCCACAAAAAGAGTTAAGCAAGCTATTTTAAATAATGAAAAAATCACTATTGTTGGTGATTACGATGTTGATGGAGTTGTTTCAACATCCATAATGCTTGATTTTTTTAATAAAATCTCTTATCCTATTGATTATATTATTCCAAATAGATTTGAACATGGATATGGCTTATCTTCAAAAATAACTGAACTTATAAATGAGGGATTAGTAATAACTGTTGATAATGGAATATCAGCTTGTGAAGCAACAAAACTTCTAAACAATAAAAATATCGATGTTATAATCACGGATCATCATACAGTTGGAAATGAAATACCAGAAGCTTTTGCAATTATTAATCCAAAACAAGAGGATTGTAATTTTGAATACAAAGATATTTGCGGTGCTCAAGTTGCTTGGTATTTTTGTGCAGCAATTAAAAAAGAGTTAAATCTAAATATTAATATGAGTCAATTTTTAGACCTTTTATGTATCGCTATTATTGCTGATATGATGCCAATGACAAGTTTAAACTATACCATGGTTAAAACAGGATTAAAAAAACTTCAAACATCATCTAGAGTAGCTAT
This sequence comes from Arcobacter sp., assembly GCA_965662175.1. Taxonomy (GTDB): domain Bacteria; phylum Campylobacterota; class Campylobacteria; order Campylobacterales; family Arcobacteraceae; genus Arcobacter. Next base: position 6,444 of record CBFIGT010000023.1, read on the forward strand.
TATACACCTAAGAAACGTAATGAGAAAAAATATTTTTGTTTCTGATGATGTTGGTTTTATTATTGCTCCAAAAATCAATAGTGCGGGAAGAATGGATGATGCTTCAATTGCCTTATCTTTTTTACTTTCAAATAGTTTAAATGAAGCAAATGAAGCCTTAGAGTTATTGGAAGATTTAAATAACAAAAGAAAAACTTTACAAGAAGATATATCCTCAAAAGCTAAAGTAAAAATTGAAGAAAAAGATAAAGCAATAGTTGTATGGGGTGAGGATTGGCATGAAGGTGTTATAGGAATTGTTGCTTCAAAACTATCTCACGGTTTTAAAAGACCTGCTTTTGTTTTTTCTATTCATAATGGTATTGCAAAAGGAAGTGCTAGAGCAAATGCAGATATAAATTTACACTCTATTATTACCCAAGCAAAACATTTACTCTTAGGTTTTGGTGGGCATAAAAATGCAGCTGGATTAACACTATTAGCTGAAAATTTAGATGAATTTAAAAGAATAATAAATCAAGTTGTGGAAGAAGAATCAAATAAACTATATATAGAGCCAATTACCTTAGGTGAATTAGATATATCAAGTGTGGATATAGAGTTTATGGAAATAATTGAAAAATTTGAGCCTTATGGATTAGAGAATCATAAGCCTATTTTCAAAATAACAAATGCAAAAGTATTAAAATCAGAACTCTTTGGTAAAGAGAAAAATCATCTTAAATTACATCTAAATCATGATGGCTATGAGTTTGAAGCAATTAAGTTTTATACCCAAGCAATAAATAAAAATGAAATCAATATAATAATTTCAGTAAATAAAAATGAGTTTAGAGGAGAGGTAACTCCCCAGTTTTTAATACAAGATTTCTTATAAAACTACTGGAGCAAAAACCTGTTGTCTCTCTCTTGGAACTTTTTCCAAATCTAATATCTCCTCATCTACTAATACAGATGAGCTAGATGAACCTAAAATAGTACCGCTTGTAATATCCATAAGTTTTATGAAAATAATCAATCTTTTTGTAGTTATTGTATAAGTTCCAACAACAGCAAATCTTTCATTTGATACATTATTATTTATAAGCTTATGATCTCTACTTAAAATAGTAAATCCACCAGGACCTATTTGAAAATCTTTTCCTAACTCTATTTCTCTAACATAAATATTTTTATTTAATAGAGTGTTTTTTAGGGTATCTGATAATAAAAATCCTAATTTAGAATTATTTTTCAAACTATTTAAATTTACAAAATCAGAGACTAAAACAACATCTTCATTTCTAATGTTTTTTTCAAATTTAGAATAAGATTTTTCAATCATACCTTCCATCATTGAGTGAAAATCATTAGCCCCATCAGGAATTTGTTTATTTAAAATACAAGATGTAAAAAGTAAAGGAAGAAGAAGTATCATAAAAAACTGTTTTATAATACCTCTGTTAGCTTTTAATATTGCCATATTATTGTTCAGGAATAATTTTTATTGTTCTTGGAGGTTGACAATCTTTAAAAATAACACAATCATTTCTAAGACCATGTTCATATGTTGCTCTAGCACTTGTAACAATTTGACCTGTTGCATTATCCATTACTCTAGCATTTAGCATAATCTTTCCAAACTGTCTAGAATAAGTACCAACAACAACAAAACTATTTACAACTCTTTCATTCATTTTACTAACATTTCTAGTAATAAAATACTCACCATGCTCGTTTACAGAAACAGCCATTTGACCTCTAAACTCAATTACATTGAATCCTCTATTTGAAAGCTCATTAATCAAACTCTCACCAACTACCCTACCAAACTCTGTAGTTTTTTTAAAATTATCTAATCTTACAAAAGATGTTATAAGTACAGATTTACTAGTTTGCATTTTTTGATTTTGCATCATTTGTGTAGCCAATGAAGTTATACTTGCTTCAAGGGAGTTTTGTGTAGTAACATTTTGTTGCATATCTTCGGCAATCTTCATATGCTCTTTTGTTAATTGAACTTTATCATTAGCCTTAGTTACTTCATCTGTGCTAGCGTTTAATAGTGTTAATGTTGCTATTAGAGCTAAACTAGAATTTCTAAGAAGTTTAAGCATTTATTACCCCTTTTTCATAATTGTTTAAATTTTATTTAAATCAAACTTATAAACTCTTGAAAAGCTTTATTTTTGCTTACTCAAGAGAGTAATATTGATTTTTTAGTATAATAAGAAATACTTAAAAAAGGATGGCAAATGGCGAAATTATTAATACCTATTTCAAATGGATTTGAAGAGATTGAGGCTATATCAATTATTGATGTTTGCAGACGTGCAAATATTGAAGTTACAGTAGCTTCAATAAATAATATTGAAATTATAGGAGCACATAGGGTAAGGATTTTGGCTGATGAACTACTAAAAGATATAGATACAACTCTTTTTGATATGATAGTTTTACCAGGAGGTTTACCAAATGCTTTTAATTTAGCAGATGATAAACTTTTACAAAAGATATTAAAAGAGTTTAAAGAATCTAATAAAAAAATAGGTGCAATTTGTGCAGCTCCTTATGCACTTCATCAAGCAGGTGTTTTAAATACAAACTACACTTGTTATCCAAGTTTTGAAAAGAAGATAAAAGAAGAGGGTTATACCTCATCAAAAAATTTTATAATTGATGCTAATGTTATTACCTCTAAAGGACCAGCTACTGCTATGGAGTTTGCTTTAGAGATTGTTAAAATATTAACAGATGAAGTAAGTTATAAGGAAGTAAAAGAGGGATTACTTTTTAAGTAACTCTTCATAGATTTGAAGATTTTTATTCCAAAAATCTTCAAAACTTTGTGAAATAGAGTTTTCCTGCATAAATTTAATTGCATTTAAACTTTTCATTTTTAGAATATCCCTATTTTCGCATAATAAATTAATAGTTTTTTTCCACTCTTTTTTATTATCAATATCTAAAACATAGCCTATTTTATCATTTACAAACTCTTTTGGGCCACCTTTATTTGTAACAATAACAGGTAAACCTGAAGCTAATGCTTCCATAACAACTTGACCTAAGGTATCAGTTATTGAGGGGAAAAGAAAAAATGATGAAGAGGCATATATTGTTGATAACTCTTTACCTTTAGCTCGTCCTAAAAAATAGATATTGCTCCTTTTTAACTCTTCTTCATCAACATTAAACTCCAAATCCCCAACTAAAATCAAATCAAGATTTTTAAAATCTGACTCTTTCCAAAACTCTATAAGTAAATCAAGATTTTTTTCAACAGATACTCTTCCAACATATAATGCTTTTAGATTATTATTTTCAATATTTTTACTTTTCCATATTACATCACTAGAAAAAGTTTTATCAAATTTACTTAAATCTATACCTGCTTTTAAAGTCAATAAATTCTCTTTTTTAAAGCCTAAATCATTCTCTAATATTTTTTTATATTCATCTGTTCTACAAAAAATCTTTTTGAAATTTTTATAAAATATTTTTATAAATGTTCTAGTTATAAATAAAACCGATTTTGATTTAGTATTTTGGTATAAATATGAGGGAAAATCTGTATGATAAACTCCTACAATTGGGATATTTAAGATTTTAGATGAGATTAAAGCTGCTAATCCTACAAAACCAGGAGTTGAGATATGAATTAAAGAGGGATTAATCTCTTTTATTTTTTTATGTATTTTAAAAAAATTAGGAAATACTAAATCTAAAGATTTATAAAAGGGCATTTTTATTTTAAAAAGTGCTTTTATATTATATATATTATCTATTTTTTCATCACTACTTTTTAATGTAGAGCCTATAACATAAAATTTTTTATCTCTTTTTATAGCCTCTTTTGCAAAATCTTGAATAAATCTTGATACACCATTTAAATCATAAATTGTATCACTTAGTAAACATATATTTATATCTTTCATTTTGAGATTTTAGAAGATTAAGATTACTCTTTTATTACAGATATTTTTTTGTTATTTACTTGTAACCATATTTTCATATTGTTCTTCTATGAAAGTAAAAACTATATTTGTATCTGATGTACACTTGGGAACAAGATTTTCCCAAGCGGAAAAATTAATTGATTTTTTAAAAGAGTATGAGAGCGAAAACCTTTTCTTAGTGGGAGATATTATTGATGGGTGGTCAATAAAAAGAAAATTCACATGGCCACAAACCCACTCTGATGTTATTCAAAAGATACTTAGAAAAGCTAGAAAAGGTACAAATGTATATTTTATAACAGGAAATCATGATGAGTTTTTAAGGCCATTTGTTCCTTTGATTTTAGGTGATAAATTAAATATTTCAAATGAATTTGAATATAATGCTTTAAATGGGAAAAAATATTACATAACCCATGGAGATTTTTTTGATTCTATAACTATGACAAAAAAATGGTTGGCAATTTTAGGGGATTATGGTTACGATTTCCTTCTTTATATTAATCATATTTTAAATAAAATCAGAAAACTATTTAAAATAAACTCCCAATGGTCATTATCTAAATATGTAAAAGATAATGTAAAAAGTTCAGTTAGTTTTATAAATGATTTTGAAAAAGTGTTAACAGAACATGCTCATCACAAAGGATATGATGGTATTATTTGTGGACATATTCATAAAGCTGAACAAAGAGTTATTGATAATATTGAGTACAAAAATTGTGGTGATTGGGTTGAATCTTGTACTGCAATTATAGAGGATTATGATGGGAAATTTAAAATTATTAGTTGGTAAAGTATGAATTTAGCTTTGGTTTTAAGTGGAGGTGCAGCTCGTGGTGCTTTTCATTTAGGTGTTTTAGCTTTTTTTGATGAACATAATATAAAATTTGAAGCTTATAGTGGGAGCTCTATTGGAGCTTTAATTGCAACATCTTATGCAAGTGGTATTTCACCAAAAGAGCAACTTAAAATTTTTAAATCAAAAGAGATTAAAAAAGCTATAAAATTTAATCCATTTTTAAATGGTCTTTTTAAAATAGATGAACAAAATCCCATAATAAAAGAGCTACTTCCCATAGAAAATTTAGAAGATATTAAAAAAGCAGTTTTTGTATGCGTTTATGATTATAAAAATAAACAACTCATCTATTATCCCAAAGGCAATACGCTTACTATTTGTACAGCTTCATTATCTCTTTTTCCTCTTTTTAAAGCTACTAATTATGACAACAGAAAATTAATTGATGGGGGAATAGTAGATAATTTACCGGTGCGTCCTCTTCTAAATAAAAATCTAAAAATTTGTTCTATTGATTTATTTCCTAAAACTACTCAAGCTAAAGAAAAAGAGTTTAATCCCATAAAAACTTTAAAAAGAAGAGCTTTTAAAACTTGGAAGAAAAATTTAGAATACTCTATAGCACACTCTGATATTTATATTACAAATGAACGTTTAAGAAAGTATAAAATATTTACCTTTGAAAATTTAGATGAACTTTTTAATTTAGGATATAAAGAGGCAAGTAATTATCTCTCTTCATTTGAATGATAGCCTATTTTTAGTATAATCCCGAAATACTATTATAAAAGATAAAATCATGTCCGAAATACCACAATTTACGCACTTACACTTACATACAGAGTACTCTCTTCTTGATGGAGCTAACAAAATTAAACCATTGGCTAAAAAAGTTAAAGAGATGGGAATGAAAAGTGTTGCTATGACTGACCACGGAAACTTATTTGGTGCTATTGACTTTTATAATGCCATGAGAGCCGAGGGAATAAAACCTATTATTGGGATGGAGGCTTATATTCATAACTCAGAGGAGTTAGATGATAAATCCCACAAAAAAAGATGGCACTTATGTCTTTATGCAAAAAATGAAAAGGGTTACAAAAACCTTATGTTTTTATCAAGCCAAGCATATATGCATGGTTTTTACTATTATCCAAGAATTACAAAAAAACTTTTAAGAGAAAATAGTGAGGGTTTAGTTTGTAGTGCCGCTTGTTTGCAAGGTGAAATTAACTGGCACCTAAATTTACAAAATGAGAGAAATGTAAAAAATGGTGCAAAGGGATATGATGAAGCAAAAAGAGTTGCTTTAGAGTATAAAGATATTTTTGGTGATGACTTTTATTTGGAGATTATGAGACATGGTATTGGTGACCAACACTTTGTTGATGACCAAATTATTAGAATCTCAAAAGAGACAGGTATTAAAATAGTTGCTACTAATGATACACACTATTTAGAGCAAAAAGATGCAGATGCCCATGAAGCTTTTATGTGTATTGCTATGAATAAACTTTATGATGATCCAAATAGATTAAGACATAGTGTTCATGAGTTTTATTTAAAAACACCTGAACAAATCTCAAAACTATATGCGGATATTCCTGAAGCTATTCATGCTACACAAGAGATATCTGATAAGTGTAATTTAGAGATAAAACTAGGAAATCCAACTCCACCAAACTTCAAGTTTACAAGACAAAAATCACAAGAACAAAATTTGGTTTTGCCTCAACCTGAACTTGAATATTCACTTGAAAATGATAAGGTTTTATTTATCCATGAGTGTTGGAAAGGTTTAGAAAAAAGACTTGAAATAGTTCCCCAAGATAGGCATCAAGAGTATAAAGATAGACTACAAGTGGAGATTGATATTATTAATAATATGAAATTCCCTGGTTATATGCTTATTGTTTGGGATTTCGTTATTGTTGCAAAACAGATGGGAATTCCAGTTGGTCCTGGAAGGGGTTCTGCTGCTGGAAGTTTGGTTGCATACTCTTTATTTATTACAGATATTGACCCTATTCCTTATGGTTTACTTTTTGAGAGATTTCTAAACCCTGAAAGAATCTCAATGCCAGATATTGATATGGACTTTTGTCAAGGAAGACGACAAGAGATTATTGATTATGTAATCAAACAATATGGTCGTGCCAATGTTGCTCAAATTATTACTTTTGGTAAATTATTAGCAAAAGGGGTAATTAGAGATGTTGCTAGAGTTCTTGATATGCCCTATTCTCAAGCTGATGCGATGGCAAAACTTATTCCTGATGAATTAGGTATAAATCTTACCTCTTCATATGAAAAAGAGCCAAAAATAAAAGAGCTTTGTGATTCAAATCCACAAGCTAAAAGAGTTTGGGATTTTGCCCTTGCCTTAGAGGGATTAAATAGAAATGCAGGAACACATGCAGCGGGTGTTGTTATTTCAAATGAACCTTTATGGAATAAAACACCACTTTTTAAACCCTCAGGTATGGATACCCTAGCAACTCAATATAATGGAAAATATGTTGAAGATGTGGATTTAATCAAATTCGACTTCTTAGGACTTAAAACATTAACAGTAATTGAAGAAGCATTAAAACTAATAGAGAAACGTCATGGGAAAAGAGTAAACTTCCTTACAACTGATGTTAATGACAAGGGTGTTTATGATTTAATTCAAACAGGAAATACAATTGGATTATTTCAAATAGAGTCAGATGGTATGCAGGATTTATGTAAAAGATTAAAACCATCAAACTTTGAGGATATTATCGCCGTTCTTGCTTTATATAGACCAGGTCCAATGGAGTCTGGGATGCTTGATGACTTTATTGATAGAAAACATGGTCGTGCTGAAATCAACTACTTTTATGATGAGTTTGATGCTCCTTTACGTCCTATCTTAGAGACAACTTATGGGGTTATTGTTTATCAAGAGCAAGTTATGCAAATCGTTCAATCTATTGGTGGATTTAGCCTTGGAGGTGCGGACTTAGTTAGACGGGCAATGGGTAAAAAGATTAAAGAGGAGATGGATAGATTAAAAGGTGAATTTGCAATTGGAGGAGTTAAAAAAGGCTTCCAAAAAGAGCATTGTGAAGAACTTTTTGATTTGATTGTTAAGTTTGCTGGATATGGATTTAATAAATCTCACTCAGCAGCTTATGCATTAGTTACCTTTTATACCTCTTATTTAAAATGCTATTATCCATCAGAGTTTATGGCAGCACTTTTAACACTTGAAAAAGATAACACTGATAAAGTTGTAAAATATGTTGATGAAGTAAAAAGATTAAAACTAGACCTTTTTCCACCTGATATAAATAAATCTGATTTAGTTTTTTCAGCTAAAAAGATTGATGGTCAAGAGGTTGTAATGTTTGGAATGGGTGCCATTAAAGGTGCTGGAGATGTTGCAATTAAATCAATTTTAAAAGAGAGATTAGAGAATGGCTCATTTAAAGATTTTTCTGATTTTGTTTCAAGAGTTGATGGAAGTAAAGTAAATAAAAGAGTATTTGAATCTTTAGCAAAATCTGGAGCTTTTGACTCATTTGGACACTCACGACGAGCCATCTTAGAACAAATTGAACTTATCAATGAGACTGTTGGAAAAGCTATGAGTGCTAAAAAAATGGCAACAGGCTCTTTATTTGGAGATAGTGAAGAGTTAACACGAGTTGAAATACAACTTGAAGAGTTCCCTGAGTATGAGCTAAAAGAGTTACTTGAGGTTGAAAAACAATCCCTTGGTTTTTATGTATCAGGACATCCACTTGATGAGTATAGAGAGCAAATTGATGCCATAAAATATACTTTATCATCTGAAATTGATGATTTAGATGATGGAAGTGAAGCTCTGTTTATTGGTAAAGTTGAAACTATTACAGAACGAATCTCTAAAAAAGGAAACAAATTTGCAATTATAAGTATAATGGACTTCCATGGAAATATTGAGCTTATGCTTTTTGAAGATAAACTAAAAGAGTTAAGAGAAGATTTTGATTTAGAAGAGCCAATTGCATTTAAAGTAAGAGTTACAAAAGATGATCAATTTACAAGAATAAACTTAAGAAAAATAGAGACTTTAAAAGAAGCAAAAAAAGAGAAAATAAAAACAAAGCAAAAAGCTATTGAAGAACCACCTTTAACTGTAGCTGTAAACTTTACAGATAATGCTAGAATTATTGATGAGTTATTTAATGTAATTGCCCATAATCAAGGGAAAAGAGAGCTGAAAATATTAATAAAATCAAAACTTGGTGATATCGAACTTGATAGTGGATATAAAGTTACATCAACAGTAGAGTCTTTAATAAAATCAATAGATGGAGCATTTATAGCATAATGAAACAAATTTTACTTACAAATGATGATGGCTTTGATGCAATTGGATTAAAAGCTTTAATAGAAGCATTAACACCAATTGCAAAAATCATAGTTGTAGCTCCCGCTAAAAACAAATCAGCTTGTGGTCACTCTTTAACTCTTGATAAACCACTAAGAATGGTAAATGTTGATGATGATTATTATAAAATTGATGATGGAACACCAACTGATTGTATTTTTATCTCTTTAAATAATCTTTTTAAAAGTGATTATAAACCTGATTTAGTAATAAGTGGTATAAATATTGGTGCAAATATGGGTGAGGATATAACATATAGCGGAACAGCAGCAGGTGCTATGGAAGCTGTTTTACAAGGAATTCCAGCAATTGCTATTTCCCAAGTATGTAATAATAGATGTGAAGATATAAAAAGTGGCTGGGACTTTGAACTTGCAAAAATTACAATTGCCAAATTAGCCAAAAAAATTTTAGATAATAAATTCCCACTAGGAGAAAGAAAACTTTTAAATGTAAATATACCACCTATAAAAGCAGATAAGTGCAAAGGATTAAAGATAACAAAAGCAGGTTATAGATTATATGGAAATGATACCCATAGACATCTAAACCCTAGAGGTGAAGAGTTTTATTGGATAGGATTACATCCCTTAATTTGGGAAAAAAGTGAAAATAGTGATTGTGATTTTGAAGCAATTAAAGCAAACTATGTTTCAATTACACCTATAAAACTTGATATGACATCATATAATGATATAAATATTTTAAATAATTGGATAAAGGAATAAACAAATGAATTTTAAAAAAGCTTTAGAGAATCACATAGAAAAACTAGTTGGTGATTTAAAAGATGAAAAAGAGTTAAAAGAGGTTCTAAAAAGAAAATTTACTAAAAAAGAGTACAAAACTTTTCTTCATAAAGAAGAGGGAAAATCTTTCGAAGAGATTTCTGAAATTTTAGAAGAAGAGCTTGATAGAGTACAAGAACTTTATAAATCAGCTTGCAAAAAAGTTAATCAAGAAAAGATTAAACAAGAGCTTGTTAATCTTTAATTAATTATTAATTACATTTTAGCAGGATTTTTTCCTGCTTCACTTGAAGCTATTGATACCTCTTTTGCTTCATTAAATTTTTTTTTAAACTTCACCATTACCATACCAGCAAATTTATTATCTTTTTTGTTATAAAACTCTACTCTATAAATCTGACCTTTTACATCAATTGAAAATCTAGGAGGAATATCTTTCTTTGTAATATTTAATCCAGATTCATTTCTTTGTCTTTTATTCACATATCCTATAACATTTACTCTATAATCATTTGGAACGACTGAAAAATCTTCTCCAACTACAATCAAAGAGCCTATCTCTACTTTTTTAATTTCACCATCAATTTTAAACTCAATTGTTTCTCTTTTTTCTTCAACATCTAAAAAGTCAGGTTTTAAAACTGCTAACTTTCTATTCCCATAGTGAATAGAGTATGTTGATTTATTATTTTTAACAATTGTCATAACAGGACTACTTGGTTTAAACTCAATAGTTCCATCTTTTTTGATTGGAAAATATTTTAAGTATCTTCTAACTTCAGATAATGGAAGTTTAATTTTATCATCATAAAATGTTATATAAATATCATTATCAATCACATTTTTTAAAGCAAGTGGTTCTAAATCAAATTTTCTTTTAAACTCAATTCCCATAACATTCATATACTCTTCAAGAGCTAATAAATGATAATATGACCTTTCATGTACAGGTAACTCTTTACTAGCTTCATTTCCAAAAGCTGCTTTTCCATTATTAATAGCAAAATAAGTAAGAGTTTTTTCCATCTCTTTATCACCCATTTTTGTTCTTGTATTATGGATATGATAAATATCTTCATCTCTAATCAAGCCTGCATTTACTTTTTTACAAATTCTATCTGCTATCTCTTCTAAATTTCCATATTTTTCAATATCTAAAGTAGATTGGTCAATAATAGAACTTTGTCCCCATCTATATGGAGCATGCATACTATCAATAACAGTATGTCTATAATATCCACTTCCATCATGTAAATTTAATACAAGTTTTACCTCAGGAGCTGTTATATAACTCTTTATTCTTTGAACATCTTCATAATCAGGATCATCTTTATCTAATGCTGCAAATTTTCTATTCATATCACCATGTGGTCCACGAGTTCTTGTAATAATAGAATAAAAATTAAGATTTGGTACAACCCAAACAGAACCTTTTGTTATCTCATAATGAGTTGCTATCAAAGAAGCAGCCATAAAACCACCTGGCTCATCTCCTTGAATTCCACCAACTATTAATAGAGTATTATCATCTTGCTGACCCATTTTTATTAGCTCAAAATCTAACTTATGCTCATTTGCAAATAAGTTCTGAGCCAATAAAAAAATAAATACTATTTTAAACAATTTTAACATGCCAAGGTTCATACCTAACTCCGTCTTTATTATCAACTGTATACCTCATATCAATATATTTTAAACTTTTCATTTGTGAAAATTCATTTGTGTAAGAAAATCTTTCAGTAAAATTATCAGCACCTAAACCTTTTTTACCAACATCAAAATCACCAATTGCATGATAAGTAAATGCAGGAGGTGCTATTGACCTTGAAGCTTTAGATAAGTTCAAATTAACTGAATCTAATTTATCTAAAAACAGTTTCAACTGCTTAACAACAGACCTTACACCTGAAGTTAAATAAATTGTAGGCCCTATATCATTAGTAAGGTGAATATAAGTCTCTTTAGGTTTTCCCTTAAATAAGTAGTGTCCGGTATAAGGGATTTTTTCTATCTCTTTTATATCAATCTCTGATGTAAGATTTGTAGTAATTCTATCCCCATAAAATCCATGATAAGAGGGTTCATAGTAGAAAATATGCTCAATAAAATCTAACTCTTCTTTAGTGAATTTTTGCATATTTTTAGAATATTTTAAAATTTTATAAGCATAATCAAAAGAGATAATATTAAAGTTTCCATATCCAACATAATCTTGGATATATGTAATTTTTTCTTGCACACTTTTAAAAACATTTATATATTCATCCTCTAAATAAACATCTTTTAAATTAAAGCTATTGTGCTTAGTGCTTATTGAGTCTTTTGGAGTATAAGCAACATTTAATTCAGTACTTTTTGATATCAATGGTAAGGTAGCTGTTAAAACAGCCAAATTTTTTGTTTTATTTAAGAAGTCTCTTCTGTTCATGCTAGGGATTTTACTAAATAAGAACTTATAATACCATTTTTATTGAGCTATGTTGCCCCAAAAGTTCATATATTGTCTTCCTATCATCATCATTATGAACAATTAAATCTAATGTGTAACTTTTAAACTTACCTTTTGCACTCACTTTAGACTCTTTAACACTATGTTCTCTTTCAAGTATAACTTCTTGAACCACTTCTTTGATATTTATTGACTCCAAAACTACAATTTTATAAGCCCAACTACATGGGTAATCTAACTCTAATTTGTGTTTATTTAAATCAACCATTATTTTTCTCCAATATTTTCTCTTAAAAATTCGCCACTTTTACCACCTGATTTTTTCTCTAATTGAACATTAGAGATAACCATTGATTTATCAATTGCTTTTACCATATCATAAATTGTAAGTAAGCCAACACTAACTCCTGTTAAAGCTTCCATTTCAACACCTGTTTGACCATTAAGTTTTGCTGTTACAATTAATTTAAACCCCGGTAATTCAGGTAATTCTACAACATCACAATTTATTCCACTTAATAATAAAGGATGGCACATAGGAATTAATTCACTAGTTTTTTTAACTCCCATAATAGCAGCAATAACAGCTGTTTGTAAAACAGGACCTTTTTTTGTATTATTAGAAATAATAGCATCATATGCACTATTTGACATTGAGATTTCCCCTGAAGCCACTGCAACTCTTGTTGTATCTTCTTTTGAAGAGACATCAACCATTTTAGGTCTATTATTATTATCTAAATGTGTTAAATCCAAAACTATTTCCTAAATTTAATTTTTATAATTATATCCTTTTATGGTTAAATTTAAATTAAGCAAAAGTTAAATATAATGAGCCCCAATTTTAAAAAGAAAGAGGGTGATTACATGCCAGGTATTAAAGTTAAAGATACAGAATCTTTCGACGAAGCATATAGAAGATTTAAAAAGCAATGTGACAGAAACTTAATTGTTACTGAAACTAGAGCTAGAAGATTTTTTGAACCTATGACTGAAAAAAGAAAGAAACAAAAGATCTCTGCTAAAAAGAAAATGCTTAAAAGATTATACATGCTTAGAAGATACGAATCTAGACTGTAGTAACTACGCATATCGCTTAAAGGTCCGATTTTATCGGGCCTTTTTTTATGTTTAAGTTTTTTAAATAACTCTTATTTCTACTCTATTTATAACTATTTTCCCATTGTTTTTAAATATTTTTTATATTTAATATCTTCTAGTTTATCTATCTTTGCTTGAACTTCATCAAGCATTTTATTTTTGTACTCTTTGATTTTTTCTCTAGTCTCTTTACTTTTTACACCCAATATTTGCGCTGCTAAAATTCCTGCATTTTTTGCACCATTAATTGCTACAGTTGCAACAGGCACGCCACCTGGCATTTGTACAATTGATAATAATGAATCCATACCCTCTAAGTTAGAACCTCGAACAGGAACACCAATAACAGGTAATACAGTCAAAGAAGCAACCATTCCAGGTAAATGAGCAGCACCACCGGCACCTGCAATTATAACTCTTAATCCTCTTTTTTCAGCACTTTTAGAGTATTTTACTAATCTTTCAGGTGTTCTATGCGCTGATACAACTGTAACTTCATACTCAATTCCAAACTCTTCACACATTTGTGCAGCTGCACTCATAACTGGTAAGTCCGAATCACTTCCCATGATAATTCCAACTAATGGTTTATTCATAATCTTTTGCTCCCTCTTATTTTTAAAATATTTTTTGCTCTCATTGCTTTTTCTAGTGCCTTATCAATATCATCATCTAAGACTGTAATATGTCCCATCTTCCTAAAAGGTTTAGTATAACTTTTTCCATAAAAATGAAAAGATAGTTCAGGAATCTCTAAAGCATCATGAATACCCTCAATAAATGGCTCGCCCTCATATCCCTCTTCACCCAATAAATTAACCATAACAGATGGAGAAATTAATTTTGTGGAACCTAAAGGTAAGTTTGTAACAGCTCGAATAATCTGTTCAAATTGTGATGTAGCGCATGATTCAACTGTATAATGTCCTGAATTATGAGGTCTTGGTGCAATTTCATTAACCAAAACTTCACCACCTTTTGTTAAAAATAACTCAACACCAAAAATACCAACACCACCTAAAGCCTCAATTGATTTAATTGAAACCTCTATTGACTTTTCTTCTATCTCTTTAGAGATTCTAGCAGGTGCCATTACGCTATCGCAGATATTTACTCTTTCATCAAAAAGCATTTCAACTACAGGATAACATTTTATTTCACCTTGGATATTTCTAGCAACTATTAATGCTAACTCTTTATCAATATCAACAAGCTCTTCAATAAAAGATTCAGTTTTAATAGCAATTTCAATCTCAGCTTCAGATTTAAGCATCTGAACACCCTTTCCATCATATCCACCCATTTTAGCTTTTTGAATTACAGGAAATCCAAAGGCTTTTAAATCATCTTCATTCTCTACATTTTTATAAGCAGGTACAGGAATACCCTTTTCATCTAAAAGCTTTTTTTGCTCATATTTATTTTGAATTAACTCCATTACATAAGGTGATGGAAAAATATTATGCCCATGGTCATATAACTCTTTTAAAATAGATGTATCCACATGTTCTAATTCAAAAGTAGTTACATCTGTTTCTTGTACAATTTGCTCTAATTTTTCTTTATCGTAAAATCCACCCATAATATGCTTATCAGATACTTGAGCTGCTGGACAATTAAATGTAGGGTCTAATATTGTCACATGAAAACCCATTTTTTTAGCTTTTTGAGACATAATTTTACCTAACTGTCCACCACCTATAATTCCTAGTTTTAAACTAGAGTAATTAAAATCTTTATTCATATTTACTAAACCTTTCTTAATTTATAGTAACATTGAAGCATCAGTAACTATGCACTTTCCGCCATATTTTTTGATAAAAGATCTAACTTCTTCTTTAATCTCATCAAGTTTTTCCTCTTCACACACTGTAAATATATAGTTATTACTAAGAATATCACTAACTTCATCTGCAGTTTTTAAACCATGTCCACCACAGCCCTCAATATCTCTTATTATTGTATAACCTGTTATATTTCTATTACTAAATAAATCCAACACTCTACTTAAATAAATAGACTCTACTATTATCTCAATTTTTTTCATTTTTTTCATAATTAACCCCACAACATATTTATAAAAAAGTAATATAAAGGAATTCCCAAAGAGATATTAAAAGGGAAAGTAACAGCTAAACTAAGAGGTAAATAAATACCAGGATTTGCCTCAGGTACAGATAATCTCATAGCAGCAGGAACAGCTATATAAGAAGCACTACCACTTAATAATGCTAATAAAAATGCATCACCTTTTGATAATTCAAAAAAGTAAGCTAATCCCATAGCAACAGATGCATTAAAAATAGGCATTGCTATTGCAAATATAATTAAAAATATACCAAGTTTCTTTAACTCATAAATTCTTTTTGCGGCAACTAATCCCATATCAAGAAGGAAAAAAGCCAGCATCCCTTTAAATAAACTACCAAATAATGGCTCCATTGAATCCCAACCTTTTTGCCCAGTTAAAATTCCTATAATTAAAGCCCCTATTAATAAATAAACAGATGGATTTAAAAATGCTTCCCTTAAAATCTCTTTCCAATCAGTACTTTTTTTAACATCATCATTACTACTACCTTTTGCAAATATAGCTGCAAAAACTAATCCCATTACAATAGCAGGCGACTCCATAAGAGTCATAGCAGCAACCATATAACCACCATATTCAACCCCAATTGTTTGAAGATAAGTAACACCTGTTATAAAAGTAACAGCACTTATAGAACCATAAGTAGCAGCAACCGCCACTGCATTATAATTATCTAACTTAATTCTTAAAATGAAATAACTATAAATGGGAACTAAAGTTGCCATAAAAACCGCTAATAATAGAGCTTTAAATATATAAATATCTAAGCCACTTTTTGAAAGCTCATATCCACCATGAAGTCCAATTGCAATCAAAAGGTACAGTGAAAAAAGTTTGGGTAATGGTTGTGGTATTGATAGGTCTGATTTAAAAAAAACAGCTAACATACCAAGAAAAAAGAATAATATTGGAGGATTTAAAATATTTTGAATTATTAAATCAATACTCATTAATTTACCACCTAATTTTTTTATAAATTCTCGAATTTTACTTAAATAATATTTTAATTAGCTTAAAGCCTCGATTTTATCGAAGCTTTTTTTATGGCTATTAGAAATTTATAATTATTTTAAACTCTTCTGTTTCTTTTTCTCTTTAGGAAGTTCTATATAATATTTTAACTCAGCAGGTGTTAATATTTTTATAGTATTAGTACTTCCTGGTTGTCCAACAGGATATCCAAAAGTTGCAATATATATTGCATTTTTATCTAAATAACCCCTTTCATCTAATTTTTTTAACATTGTTTGTATCATAGCTGATGCACCAGCTTCTTTTATTTTTGCTATAGGTTCAACACCCCATAATCCACACATAGGATTTAAAACTCTTCTTTTATGGGTAAACATATAAATATTAGTTTTTGGTCTATATCGTGATATTTTTCTCCCTGATAATCCAGAACTTGTTAAAGCAATAATTCCTTTTGCCCCAATATCATCAGCTAGTTTTGTTGCTGTTCCTTGAATAACATCAAAATTATCATTATAAGCTAACTTATTATGTTTATCATATGGATATATCTCTTCTGTTTTAGCAATAATATTTGCCATTGTTCTAACTGTATTAATTGGGTCAATTCCAACAGCACTCTCCTCAGAAAGCATAACAATATCTGTCCCATCTAAAACAGCATTTGCAACATCTGAAATTTCAGCTCTTGTAGCTCTTTCGTTATGTGTCATTGATAAAAGCATTTGTGTTGCTGTAATTACAGGAATACAAGCCTCATTTGCTTTTTTAATAAGGGTTTTTTGAATTGTTGGTACCTCATAATAAGAAACTTCAATTCCAAGGTCTCCTCTAGCTACCATAATTCCATCACTAACTTCTATAATTTCATCAATATTTTGAACAGCATCAAATTTCTCAATTTTCGCAATTAATTTACCCTCATAATCTCCAAGTAATTCTCTTGCTTTTTCCATATCTTTTTTGTTTTGAACAAAAGATATTGCAAAATAATCAACCTTATTTTTAACACCCCATGCAATATCTTCTTCATCTTTTCTTGTAATAACATTAATATCTATTACAGTATTTGGAAAATTTATTCCTTTTTTTGATGTAAGTGTTCCATGGTTTTCAACTAAGGCAACAACTTTTTCACCTGTTTCAATCACTTTTGCTCTAATTGTCCCATCATAAAGATATATATACTCATCAATTTTTACCTTATCCAATAACTCAGGATAGTTTGTAGATACTATATATTTTTTATCAGCCACTTTGTAACCAATAATTTCATCTTTTACAAATGTAATCTCATCACCTTGAAAAAGTTCAAACTTATCTTTTATCTCACCAATTCTAACTTTAGGTCCTGAAATATCTTGTAATACTGCAATTGTAACATCTAATTTATTCATAACTTTTCTAATATTTTTCAATGTTTCTAAATGATATTCATGATCCCCATGTGAAAAATTTAATCTAAACATATTTGTACCAGCTTTAACTAGTCCCTCTATCATTTCAACACTATTACTTGCAGGTCCAAGTGTTGCCAGAATTTTTGTCTTTTTATAAACAGTTTTATACATATACATTCCTTATATTGAATTAATAATTTTAAATACTTTTTTGTAAATATATTCAACTATAATATAGCTAAAAACTCCAAATTAGTAGTTAAATTTATAAAACTAATATTAATCTATAAAATAGCATAAGATAATCTATTTCTTCCACCACGTTTAGACTTATATAGCTCTTTATCGGCCTTTTCATATACTAATTTAATATCATTTATCTTATTTACAACGCTAATCATTCCTAAAGAGATTGTAACTTTATTGTAATTAAAGTTATTCAAGTGTTCAATATCTAGATTTTCTACTCTTTTTCTAATTTTTTCAACAAACTCTTTTGCATACTTAATTGACTTAGAATCAAATATTAATGCAAACTCTTCACCACCAATTCTAAATAAATAATCACTCTCTCTTAGTAATATTTTATTTATTTCAGTTGATATAGTTTTTAATACATAATCACCTTTTACATGGCCATATAAATCATTATATTTCTTAAAACTATCAACATCAATTAATACAAAATTTATAATTTGTTGCTCTTCTCTATCATTCTCAATTTTACTTTTAAATATTTCATCAAATTTTCTTCTATTAAATAATCCAGTTAAAGAGTCTAAATATGAGAGTTTACTAAGTAATTTATTCTGATTATCAAGAAGTAATTGATTGTTTTTTAAATCAGTAACATCTAACATTGTTCCAACTAAACCAATAACCTCGTTATTGATATTAAAAACTGTTGCCTTATAAAAATAAAATGTTCTAATTTCTCCATTAGCACATTTAACTTTCCCCTCATAATATTGTGTTCCAGGATTTTCAAATAATTCAGTATCTTTTTTTTCATATAATTTAGCTAGTTCAAAAGGAATTTCATCAGGTAATTCAAACAATGTTTTCCCAATAATCTTTTCTTTTGGAATACCCAAAATAGTTTTTGAAAATGAGTCATTTAATGTTCGATAAACGCCATTTATATCTTTAAAAAAAACTGGATTAGGAATGGTGTTAATTAAAATATTTAAAAACTGTTTGTGATTAGAAATCTCTTTTTCCATATCACTCATTTTTTTAATTTTAGATTCTAATATCTTTACTTTATTTTCAAGTTGTTCATATGTTAATTTCATATTATAATAATATCAAAAAATTGCTCTATAATGTGTAGTTTTGAAGAAAAATAAGAGTATTAGAAGATAATAATAACTTTTTGTTATAAATAAGAAGCCAAAAAAAAAGCTTAGCACTTCACCCTGTAAGGATAAAAAGCTAAGCTTTTAAAAACACTCAAGAGTTGGCGACGACTTACGTTTCCACAAGGGGACCCTGCAGTATTATCAGCGATGAAGTGCTTGACTTCCG
>CBFIGT010000024.1:0-25586 GCA_965662175.1 Arcobacter sp.
TTGCTTTAATAGCTTTTTTTAATACTACATAATTTACATTTGATTTTGTTATTTCTTTAGAAGTGGAAGCACTATCTTTAGTTTCCTCTTTTGCTAGTTTAAATGTTGTTAATGTTAACAGGTGAATAGATATTGATAATATAAGGGCAAAAATAATGTATTTCATAATGTCATTATAGTATAATATTTCTTTTAAATTTTAAAATAAACAATAGTTAGGATTATATATGTTTGAAAAATCAATAAATGCTTATGAAGATGCAAAAAAAGTAATACCAGGTGGAGTTGATTCTCCTGTTCGTGCTTTTAATAGTGTTGGAGGAACTCCTCCTTTTATAGATAGAGGGGAGGGTGCTTATTTATTTGATATTGATGGAAATAAGTATTTAGATTTTGTTCAAAGTTGGGGACCACTTATTTTTGGTCATTGTGACGCTGATATTGAAAAATCTGTGATTGAAACTGTTAAAAAAGGTTTATCATTTGGAGCACCAACGCTACTAGAGACACAACTTGCAAATGAAATAGTTGAAATGTATGATAATATAGATAAAGTTAGATTTGTAAGTTCAGGAACAGAAGCTGTAATGAGTGCAATTAGACTTGCTCGTGGTGTTACAGGAAACGATGATATTGTAAAGCTTGAGGGTTGTTATCATGGACACTCTGATTCATTATTAGTACAAGCAGGTTCTGGAATGGCTACATTTGGAGCGCCAAGCTCTCCTGGAGTTCCAGCTGATTTGACAAAACATACATTACTTTGTGAATATAACAATATTGAAAATCTTAAAAAATGTTTTGAAGATAGTAGTGATATTTCTTGTATTATAATTGAGCCAATTGCTGGAAATATGGGATTAGTTCCTGCAAGTGATGAGTTTTTGAAAACTTGTAGAGAGTTATGTGATGCAAATGGTGCCTTACTTATTTATGATGAAGTTATGACAGGATTTAGAGCCTCTTTAAAAGGTGCTAGTGGAATTTTAGAAACTCAAGCTGATATTATTACTTTTGGAAAAGTAATAGGTGCAGGTATGCCTGTTGGTGCTTTTGCTTCAAGTAAAGAGATTATGGGACATTTATCTCCTGATGGTGCTGTTTATCAAGCTGGAACTTTAAGTGGAAACCCAGTTGCAATGGCAGCTGGACTTACAAGTTTAAGAAAACTAAAATCAAATCCATCTATTTATAATGAATTAAATGAAAAAGCTTTAAGATTAGTAAATGGCTTAAAAGCTGTAGCAAACAGATATAATATTGGCTTTCAAATAAATACAAGAGGATCTATGTTTGGCTTTTTCTTTTGTGAAAATGAGCCTAAAAACTTTAAAGAGGTTGGAAAATGTGATTTTAAAAGATTTGCAACTTTTCACCATGAGATGATAAAAAGAGGTTTCTATTTTGCTTGTAGCCAATATGAAGCAGGATTTATGTGTACAGCAATTACAAATGAAGATATCGATGCATGTATAAATGCAGCTGATGATATTATGAAAAATTTATAAAAGGAAAATCTGTGGAAGTTTTAAAAAATGTTGAATTAGTAAAAGCAGCTAACATCTATTTTGATGGAAATGTTACAAGTAGAAGTTATACAGATAGTGAGGGAAACTCAAAATCTTTAGGTGTTATGTTACCAGGACAATACACTTTTGGTACAAATAGTGCTGAACATATGGAGATTATTTCTGGAAAAGTTGATGTTTTATTAAGCGGATTAGAGAGTAATTGGGAAACTTATGAAGATGGTGAGTATTTTGAAGTTCCTGCTAACTCTAGTTTTGAAATTAAAGTTGAAAAAATTACAGATTATTGCTGTACATATTTAGATTAGTTGTAAGTTATGAGTGAAAATAATAATAAACCAAAACATTTAGGAAAACTGCAAGCACTTGATAATTTATCACTTGGTATCTCAATTGTTGCAGCCGTTGTTATAGGTTTTGGTATTGGATATGGTTTAAAAACATGGACAGGTTATAATTGGACTTTATGGTTAGGTATTTTTTGGGGAATTGCAGCTGCTGGATTAAATATCTATAAAGCTTATCAAAGAGCTCAAAAAGAGTTTGAGGGAATGGAAAATGACCCAAGATACTCTTATAGAGCTAAACATGGTGATAAAACAGAAGATGATGATTAAAAAGTTTGCCAAAATCTTTTTGATAATAGATTTTGGCTTAATTATATTTTGTGTTTTATCAAATAACTATATTTGGCTTATAAATACTCAAGTTGCCTTTATCTCTTCTATGATTATTTCAATTGCTACATTTCTATCATATAAAAGAAATGTAGCTAAAAGAGTGCAAAATATTGATTATGATGCAAAACTATCTGATGATAGAGATAAAATTGATGAAATTGATGACCCTTTTGATTTATATAGTGAAAACGAGATTAATAATCAAACAGAGTTCACAAGTGAAGAGATTAAAACTATAATCAAAGATGAAAAATCAAAAATCAAACAAAATAGCCTTAAAAATACATTTTTAAGTGCACCTAGTTTTGTATCTGTATACAGAATCATTGCTTATGGTATTTTAGTTTTTGGTTTTTTCGCTTTAAATAATAATGGATTATTTCAAACAATTCCATACTTAGTAGGACTTTTTGTAGTCCCACTTTCTATGCTAAGTATGAAATTTATTTTAAGATAAGTGGTAAGTCTATTATCGCTTTATCTTTTTGAAGTGTTAAAATCATAGAACATTTGTTTTTATCATGTCTTATTATTTCACTATTATAGTGTACAAAATCATCCCCACCATAAATCTCAATAGTAACTAAAGAGTACTTCTTATCCTCAATTTTAATATATTCACCTGTTTTTAATTTTACTGATGTATTTATAATACTTGTTTTATTAAAGGCATCATATATATTGTTTAAAAGTTTTAAAAAGTCTGAGGCAACCATCATAAAGTCAGGAATAGATGGGTCATAATTTTTTATAAATTTAATTTCTGATTTTGTTTTTCTAGTTGAAATTGTCAAATCAACTAGAGTAAAAATATTAGTTTTTGTTATATTTTTTAAAGAGTATTTTTTTTCTTGTTTAACAGATGTACTTTTATAAAGTTTTAAATGTATTTCATCATCATTTTCATATGTAACAGAAACAGCATAAAAAAGATAGTTATGCATAGATAGATTTATATAACTTGTTTCAAAACCATAGTTTGCAGGAGCATATTTTAAAGCTAAATTATATAGTTCATTTTTTCCTACTCTATTTAGTAAAAATTGTGCTTCGTTGTTTGTGTATAGGATTTTCCCTTGAGAAGAGAAAGATAAAATAGGATTTAAATCTTGCTCTACCCAATTTTCATAGATATTCATTTATAATTAACTCTCTACGTAGTTCTTTAAGTTTTTACCAACTTTTGGATGTTTAAGTTTTTTAATAGCACTTGATTCGATTTGTCTAACTCTCTCTCTTGTAACAGAAAGCTCTTTTCCAATCTCTTCTAGTGTTCTATCACTTGCATCATCCATAAGACCAAATCTCATTCTAACAACAGCTTGTTCTCTCTCATTTAGTTGAGCTAGTATTTGATCAATTTGATTTTGTAAATCCTCTTTCATAATATTATCAACAGGAGTTGGAGCTTTTTCATCAGGAACAAAGTCACCAAATTTACCATCTTCATCAGAACCAATTGGAGCTTCAAGAGATACAGGCTCTTTTGTGATTTTAATTACTTGTTTTACTTTATCAACAGGTAGTCCAACTTCTTTTGCGATTTCATCCACATTTGGCTCTTTCCCATTTTCTTGAATACCTTTTCTAATGATTTTATTAATTCTATTAATAGTTTCAATCATATGAATTGGAATTCTAATAGTTCTAGCTTGGTCAGCAATTGCTCTTGAAATTGCTTGTCTAATCCACCATGTTGCATAAGTAGAGAATTTATAACCTTTTTTATACTCAAACTTATCAACAGCTTTCATTAAACCAATATTTCCCTCTTGGATTAAATCTAAGAAAGGTAAACCTCTATTTGTATATCTTTTTGCAATAGACACAACAAGTCTAAGGTTTGATTTTGCCATTCTTGTTTTAGCTTGATCAGTGATTTGTTTACCACGTTTAATCTGCTCTAAAACATCTTTTAACTCTTCAGGTTCTAAATCAAATCCACCTTTTGAAGCCTCTTTTGTTTGGAAAAGCTTTTTGATTTCCATATAAGTAGAAACCATAGTAGCTTCAGGCACCATAGCTGTAATTTGGATTTTAGAAAGATTAATAATATTCTCTAAAAGTTTTTCGTGGTTTTTCTTTAGTGTATCATTAAAAAGAGGTAATCTATACTCTAATCTTTTTAATTCACTATCAAAACCTGTATCTGATTTAAGTGCTGTTTCCATAGCTTTTACAATCTCTGTAATAAGTTTAGAAGTTGGTCCTAAATCAATTAAAGCTTGTTTTAAAAGTTTTTTCTTAAAAGCAGCTGCTAAATTAAAAGTCATAACATCAAGTTCTGAATCAGATTTTGCTGTCTCTTTTGATTGGAATTTTAACCAATCTTTTTTTGCTTTTTCTAAGATTTTAAAAGCTTCAATTATAGTTTCAGCTCTTTTATCAAGTTTTTTCTGTTTTTTTCCACCAACGCTATCATCTGAATCACTGCTAGAATCATCATCTGAATCATCTTCTGTTTCAGTGTCATCATCTGAATCATTATCAACAGAATCACTATCTTCATCATCAAAGTTTCTAAAAAGCTCTTTAACTTTTCTTTCTCTATTAACTAAAGGCTCTTTATACTCTAAGATAAAATCAATTAAATATGGAACAAAACAGATAGCATCAAGGATAATATCCTCACCCATCTCTATTCTTTTAGAAATCTCTATCTCTTCTTCTTTTGTAAGAAGTGGAATTTGTCCCATTTCTCTTAAGTACATTCTAACAGGTGAATCAGAACGTGACCACTCTAATAACTCTTTGTTTTTTAATAAATCGTAAACATTCTCTTCACCATCTATTAATTTATTTCGTAGATCTTCTCTTTTTTTTGCCTCAGCGGCATTCATAACTTTTGCTTGTTCTTGAGAAGTCATCAGTTGTACATTGTACAGTTGCATTAAAGCAATTAGCTTTTTTACATTTGGAGTAGAAGGTGCTTTTGGAAAAATTTTAATAATTTTTTCAAACGTTAGCGTAGAGTCTTTGTACTCTTTAGCTATCTTCTCTATAGTTTTATTTAAATCTTTTGCACTCATATTTTTTGAAAGTCCTTGCTTGAAAGATAAGTCAGATATTATACCCAAATTAGTTAATATAATGATTAATTTTTGACGTTTAATCTATTATTTCTAAAATTTTAGATAAAATTCGACTTTGTTTAAAATATTAACAGTTAACAAAATAGTAAATTCTAATAGTTTTTTATAGTTTATTTTTTTGTTTTAAAGGATTAAAAATATGAGTAAAATTACTGGAAAAGTATGGAATTTTGGGGCTAATATAGATACAGATGTTATAATTGCAGCACGTTATTTAAATAGTTCAGACCCTGAACATTTAGCTAAATATGTTATGGAAGATGCAGATCCTGAATTTCCAAAAAAGTTACAAAGAGGTGACATCATTGTTGCTGGAGAGAATTTTGGATGTGGTAGTTCTAGAGAACATGCACCAATTGCACTAAAAGCTGCCGGAGTTGCTGCTGTTGTTGCACCATCTTTTGCTAGAATTTTTTATAGAAACGCATTTAATATGGGATTACCAATTTTTGAATTACCTGAATCTTTAGAGATTAAAGAGGGTGAAGAAATCTCTATTGATTTAGATAATGGTGAAATCACAAATAATACAACAAATACAACTTATAAGTTTGTTCCAATTCCTCCTTTTATGCAAGAGTTAATTGCAACAGGTGGATTAATAAACTATGCAAAAGCTGAAATGGCTAAGGGAAAATAATGAAAACATATAATATATCAGTAATCAAAGGTGATGGAATTGGTCCTGAGATAGTAGATGAAGCAATAAAAGTATTAGATGCTGTATCTTATAACTGTGGATTTAACTTAGAGTATAAAGAGTACTTAATGGGTGGAATTGCTATTGATGTTACAGGTAAACCACTTCCTGAAGAGACAGTAACAGGAGTTTTAAACTCAGATGCATGTTTGTTTGGAGCAATTGGTGGAGAAAAATGGGATACATTACCAAGAGAGCTTAGACCTGAAACTGGACTTTTAAACTTTAGAGAAGCTATGGGTGTTTATGCAAACTTAAGACCTGCAATTATTTATGATGAACTTGTAAATGCATCAACACTTAAACCTGAAGTTATTGAGGGTGTTGATATTATGGTTGTAAGAGAGTTAATTGGTGGAATTTATTTTGGGAAACCAAGAGCAAATGATGGATTTAAAGCTTATAACACAATGGTATATACAAAACCTGAAATTGAAAGAATTGGTAAAACAGCATTTGAATTAGCTATGAAAAGAGATAAAAGAGTTTGTTCAGTTGATAAAGCAAATGTTTTAGAAGTATCTCAATTATGGAGAGATACTATGGAAGAGATTTCAAAAGATTATCCAGAAGTTCAACTTTCTCATATGTATGTAGATAATGCAGCAATGCAACTTGTTAGAAATCCAAAACAGTTTGATGTAATAGTTACTGGAAATATTTTTGGAGATATTTTATCTGATACTGCTTCAATGGTTGTGGGTTCTATTGGATTATTACCAAGTGCCTCAACAGGAGATAAAACAGCAATTTATGAGCCAATTCATGGTTCAGCTCCTGATATTGCAGGTCAAGGAATAGCAAATCCAATAGCAACAATAGAGAGTGCTGCTATGATGCTTAGATACTCACTAGGTGAAGATAAAGCTGCTGATATGATTGAAAATGCAATTAAAAAAGCACTTAAAGATGGTTATAGAACAAAAGACTTAGCTTCATTTGATGCTAAGGAGGTTGTTACAACTGCTGAAATGGGTGATATAATCGCTAATAACTTATCAAAATAGTGAAAATAGCTTAGGCTATTTTTACTACTTTTCTTCTAGAATTCTATTTTAAATTAAATAATTACAAATAAATTATTTTCTCTTTATTAATTTAATGTTAATATGTTCCATTAAATTTTTTGAGGAAAATATGGAAAATAAAAAATATAGATTAATTACAAGAAGTGATATGGATGGTTTAGTTTGTGGAACTTTACTCTCCTATCTTGACTTAATCGATGATATTCTATTTGTACATCCAAAAGATATGCAAGATGGTTTAATTGAGGTTAATAAAAAGGATATCACTACAAACCTTCCTTATGTAGATGGAGTATATCTAGCCTTTGACCATCATTTTAGTGAAACCTTACGAAATGAAAAAAAAGAGAATCATATAATAGATGCCCAAGCCCCAAGTGCAGCTCAAGTTGTATATGATTATTATGGTGGTGATAATAAATTTCCTATGAGATTTAAATATATGATGGATGGAGCAAATAAAGCTGATAGTGCTAATTTTTCTCAAGATGATATTTTAAATCCACGTGCTTGGGACTTATTGAGTTTTATTATGGATTCAAGAACAGGCCTTGGACGATTTAAAGATTTTGATGTTTCAAATAAACAGTTAATGAAAAACTTGATTCAATACTGTGCTCAGTTTAATATAGATGAAATTTTAGAAATAAATGAAGTTAAACAGAGGGTTGATTTATATTTTAAGTATGAAAAAGAGTTTAATGAGCAGTTAAAGCGTTGTACTAAAATATATAATAATGTAGCTGTAATAGATTATAAAGATGAATCAATTATTTATCCTGGAAATAGATTTTTAGTTTATGCAATGTTTCCAAAGATTAGTGTATCTATTCATATAAGTTATACATATGATAGGGATAAAGTAGTATATTCAACAGGAAAATCAATTATTAATAAGACATCAAAAACTAATATTGGTGAACTAATGCTTAAATATGGTGGTGGTGGCCATAAGGCAGCAGGTGGTTGCCAAATAGTTTTATCTGAGGCAAGTAGAGTTTTAGATGAGATTATAAAAAAACTAAATCAAGATGATTGATTTAGTTTTTCAGTTATTAGTTTAAAGAAATTTTCAAATGAAGGTAAATCTAATTTACTTTCCCTTTGTTTTTTACCCCACATTGGTTCAGGAAAATATGAATCCTCTTTAAATCTAGCCATAATATGAAAATGTACATGGGGAACATAGTTTCCAAAAGATGCTATATTTATCTTTTCAGGTTTAAAATAACTTAACATCTCTTTTTCAATAATGTCTAAACTATTCCAAATATTCTCTTTAGTTTTTAAATCACACTCACTAAACTCTTTTAGTGGCTTTTGGGTAAAAATCTTTAACCAAGGAATTTCACTCTTTTCAATTTCAACTTTTATTAAATCATTTTCATATATAATACTCAACTTATATCCTTTTTATTAAAATCTAATTCTACAATTTATTTCATTAAAAATTATTATCTACAAAGAGTATACTCTTTCAACATACTTTAAGCTAAAATTAAATATAATCACAATCCATTTTTCAACCATTAAAGAAGTTTTTATAAAATATTTGTGTTTTATAAAGAGTTGGGCAGAACAAGAAAAAAGCAAATAAATCTTACTCAAAGTGTCGTAGGGTGGTTTTGACTTGGCTCCGCCGATTTTTTATTGCAAAGCAATAATAAAAATCGGGGCGAACTACAAAAAAGCAAAGCAGTTTGCTTTTTTCAAATGTAGTTCTTCCCTGTTGAAAGTGGATAAAAAACACAAAGGAAAGCAACTATGAAAGTTAGAGCTTCAGTAAAAAAGATGTGTGACAAATGTAAAATTGTCAAAAGAAGAGGAATCGTAAGAGTAATTTGCGAAACTAAAAAACACAAACAAAGACAAGGATAATCATGGCTAGAATTGCAGGTGTTGATTTACCAAACAAAAAAAGAATGGAATACGCTTTAACGTATATCTTTGGAATTGGGTTATATAACTCAAGATTAATTCTTGATGCAACAGGTATCTCATATGACAAAAGAGCTCATGAATTAACAGAAGATGAAGCAGCAACAATTAGACAAGAGTTACAAAAAAACTATGTTGTTGAGGGTGATTTAAGAAAAAAAGTTGCTATGGATATTAAAGCGCTTATGGATTTAGGTTCATATAGAGGATTAAGACATAGAAAAGGTTTACCATGTAGAGGGCAAAAGACTAAGACTAATGCTCGAACTAGAAAAGGTAAAAAAAGAACTGTTGGTGCAGCGTAAGGATAAACAATGGCAAAAAGAAAAGTAACTAGAAAAAAAATAGTAAAAAAGAATATTGCTGATGGTATCGTACATATTGCGGCATCATTTAACAACACTATGGTAACAGTAACTGATAAAGCTGGAAATGCTATTGCTTGGAGTTCTGCTGGAAACTTAGGTTTCAAAGGTAGTAAAAAATCTACTCCATTTGCTGCTCAAGCTGCAGTTGAAGATGCAATGCAAAAAGCTGTTGAACACGGAATTAAAAACGTTGGTATCAAAATTCAAGGACCAGGTTCAGGTAGAGATACAGCTGTAAAAGCTGTTGGAGCTATGGACGGTATCAGAGTTACTTGGTTAAAGGACGTTACACCATTACCTCATAATGGTTGTAGAGCTCCTAAGAGAAGAAGAGTGTAAGGAGTAGTACATGGCAAGATATAGAGGACCAGTAGAAAAAATCGAGAGAAGACTTGATGCAGACCTTGGATTAAAAGGTGAAAGAAGACTTAACGGAAAATCTGCGTTAGAAAAAAGACCATTCGCTCCTGGACAACATGGACAAAGAAGAGCTAAGCTTTCTGAGTACGGTTTACAATTAAGAGAGAAACAAAAAGCTAAATTTATGTATGGTGTTTCTGAAAAACAATTCAGAAAATACTTCAAAGAAGCTGTAAGAAGAGAAGGTAATACAGGGGAAAACCTTATTACATTAATCGAGCAAAGATTAGATAACGTTGTATTTAGAATGGGATTTGCTACAACTAGAGCAAATGCAAGACAATTTACAACTCACGGTCACATCTTAGTAGATGGTCAAAAAGTTGATATTCCTTCATACGTAGTTAAACCAGGTCAAAAGATTGAGGTTAAAGAGAAATCTAAAACTAATCCTCAAATTCTTAGAGCTTTAGAGTTAACTAACCAAACAGGTATTGTTGAGTGGGTTGACGTTGATAAAGATAAAGCATTTGGTATTTTTACTAGAATTCCTACAAGAGAAGAAGTAGTTATTCCTGTTGAAGAAAGATTAATAGTTGAGTTATATTCTAAATAATAAAAAAAGGTAGCAGCGTATGAAAAAATTTGCAGACACTCCATTTTTACCAACAGAAGTTGAAATTGAAGCAATCAGTGAAACTGAAGCGAAGATTTCTGCATATCCATTTGAAAGTGGTTTTGCAATTACATTAGCGCACCCTTTAAGAAGACTTCTTCTTTCTAGCTCAGTTGGATACTCTCCAATTGCTGTTAAGATTGAGGGAGCAAGCCATGAGTTTGATTCTTTAAGAGGTATGCTTGAAGATATTGCTATATTTATTATCAATCTTAAAAATATTAAATTTAAAATTGTAGGTAATGAAGAACAAGTTGAAGTAGAATATTCTTTCAATGGACCAAAAGAGATTAAAGGTTCTGACCTTGTAAACTCTGATGTAGAAGTTGTTAGTCCTGAAGCTCACTTAGCTACAATCAATTCTGATTGTAACTTAACTTTCTCTGTTATTATTCAAAAAGGTATTGGTTATATGCCGTCTGAAGATATTAGAGATATGGTTGCTGCTGATTATATTCCACTAGATGCTTTCTTTACTCCTGTAAAAAAAGTTGTTTACGATATTGAAAAAATGTTAGTTGAAGATAATCCTAACTATGAAAAAGCTGTATTTACAGTTTTAACTAATGGACAAATTACTCCAATAAACGCTTTTAAAGAAGCTGTTTCTGTTATGTACTCTCAAATGTCAGTATTTAACAAAGTATTTGATTTATCAGAAGTTACAGTTAGTGATTCATCTGAAGAGCCAGTTGAATTAAAAGACTTAATCGTAAAGATTGACGATTTAAATTTAAGTGCTAGAAGCTTTAACTCTTTAGATAGAGCAGGGTTAAAATACCTTGGTGAACTAGTACTTATGAGTGAAGTAGAAGTTAAAAATATTAAGAATTTAGGAAAAAAATCATTTGATGAGATCGCTGAGAAATTAGGATCTTTAGGTTTCCCTATTGAAAATACACTTCCAGAAAACATTGCATCAGCTTTAAGAAGAAAGCTAGAGCAGTTCAAAGCATAATAAAGGTTAAATATGAGACATAAGCACGGATATAGAAAGTTAAATAGAACTTCTTCTCATAGAAAAGCATTGTTAAAAAATATGGCAATTGCTTTAATTGAAAGAGAAAAAATTGAGACTACAGTTCCAAAAGCAAAAGAACTTAGAAGATATATTGAAAGATTAGTAACAGTTTCAAGAGATGCTGATTTAAATACTCATAGACAAGTATTTGCTGCATTACAATCTAAAGAAGCTACTAAAAAATTAATTAATGAAGTTGCACCAAAATACGTAGGTAGAAATGGTGGATATACATCAATTATCAAAACTAGAATTAGAAGAGGTGATGCTACTCAAATGGCATTCATTTCATTCGTATAATAATTAATAATTTAATTATTTCCAAAAAGGAGAGGTGTTTTAACACTTCTCCTTTTTTTATTTTAAATACTCAAAATATAATAATAAAATCATAATATAATTTTTAGAATTTAATTAACTTTGTTGTATAATCACGATTATTTTTACAATTGAATCAGGAGCTATAATTGATTACATTAAAAGAAGCACTATCCTTAAATGGTGATGAAATAAAACAACTTAGAGACGAACTTTGCGAAAAAATTACGAACAATAAAATTGGTGCATATGTAGAACAATTAACTAATAAAGATTTAAATACTTCAGGTTCTGGTATTCCAATAGCAATTAAAGATAATATAAATGTAAAAAATTGGAATATAACTTGTGCAAGTAATATTTTACAAGGATACATTTCTCCTTATAACGCAAGTGTAATTAATAACTTAGAAAAAGCTGGATTAAGTCCATTTGGTAGAACAAATATGGATGAGTTTGCTATGGGAAGTTCTACTGAATCTTCTTGTTATGGTAAAACATTAAATCCAGTTGATAATACAAAAATCCCAGGTGGAAGTAGTGGTGGAAGTGCTGCTGCTGTTGCTGCTGGTATTGCTATTGCTGCACTTGGTACTGATACAGGTGGAAGTATTAGACAACCAGCTGCATTTTGTGGATGTGTTGGTATGAAACCAACTTATGGAAGAGTTTCAAGATATGGAATTACAGCTTACTCTTCATCACTTGACCAGTGTGGACCTATTACTCAAAATGTTGAAGATGCTGCTATTTTATATGATATTATTTCAGGATATGACCCTATGGATTCAACATCAGCAGATGTTGAATATAAAGCGGTAACTCCAAAATTAAATAGTGATAGAAAACTAACGATAGCTGTTATTGATAATTTTATAGAACAAGCAAGTGATGAGATAAAAGATGGTTTTGAAAAAGCTGTAAAAGCTTTAGAAGATGCAGGACATAAAATTGTTCATAAAAACATGGTTGACACTTCTAAAATAGTTTCGACTTATTATATCGTTGCAACAGCTGAAGCTAGTGCAAACTTAGCTAGATTTGACGGTGTTAGATATGGAAATAGAAAAGGTGATGCAGGACTTAAAGATATGTATGTTCAAACAAAATCTCAAGGTTTTGGAGATGAAGTACAAAAAAGAATTATGCTTGGTTCTTTTGTATTAAGTTCAGGATATTATGACGCTTATTATATAAAAGCTCAAAAAGTAAGACATTTAATAAAAGATGAATATGAAAGAATTTTTGAAGATGCTGATTTGATTTTATCACCAGTAGCTCCAACAACAGCTCCAAAATTTGGAAGCTTTAAAACATCACTTGAAATGTATTTAAGTGATATTTATACAATATCTGTAAATTTAGCTGGATTACCTGCAATTTCATTACCTATTTGTAATGATAGTGAGGGAATGCCTGTTGGATTACAGCTTATAGGAAAAGCATATGACGAGCAAACTATGTTCGATGGTGCTTTAAGTTTAGAAAAACAAATTAATTATAAAAAATAGGAAAGGGAAATAATGAGAATAAGAAAAAGAGCATTAACATTTGAAGATGTTTTATTAGTACCGGCGAAATCGGAAGTTTTACCAAAAGAGGTATGTTTAAAGTCAAAATTAACTAAAAAAATTCCATTAAATATCCCTTTTGTAAGTGCTGCGATGGATACAGTAACTGAATATAAAGCTGCAATTGCAATGGCAAGATTAGGTGGAATTGGTATTATTCATAAAAATATGGATATTGAAACTCAAGTTTTACAATGTAAAAAAGTTAAAAAGAGTGAATCAGGTATGATTATTGATCCAATTACAATCAAACCTGAACAAACACTTCAAGATGCTGAAGATATTATGGCTTCATACAAAATATCAGGTGTTCCTGTTGTTGATGAAAATAATATCTTAGTGGGAATTCTTACAAATAGAGATATGAGATTTACAAAAGATTTCACTAAAAAAGCTGTTGAAAAGATGACTAAAATGCCTTTAGTTACAGCTAAAGAGGGAACAACTTTAGATGAAGCTGCTGATGTAATGCATGCAAGTAAAATCGAGAAATTACCAATTGTTGATAATAACAATAAATTAATTGGTTTAATTACAATAAAAGATATTAATAAAAAAAGAGAATATCCAAATGCAAATAAAGATGAGTTTGGAAGATTAAGAGTTGGTGCTGCTATTGGTGTTGGTCAACTAGATCGTGCTAGAGCTTTAGTAAAAATTGGTGTTGATGTTTTAGTTTTAGATTCAGCTCATGGTCACTCTAAAGGTATTTTAGATACTGTAAAAGCTATCAAAGCTGAAATGGATGTACAAGTTATAGCTGGAAATGTAGCAACTGCTGAAGCAACAGCTGATTTAATAGCTTGTGGAGCTGACGCTGTTAAAGTTGGAATCGGACCTGGAAGTATTTGTACAACTAGAATCGTTGCAGGTGTTGGTGTTCCTCAAATAAGTGCTATTGATGAGTGTGCTGCTGAGGGTGCTAAAACAGGAACTCCTATTATCGCTGATGGTGGAATTAAATATTCAGGAGATGTAGCAAAAGCTTTAGCAGTTGGAGCAAGTGCTGTTATGATGGGATCTGCATTAGCAGGAACAGAAGAATCACCTGGTGAAGTTGTATTATCTCATGGTAGAAAATTTAAAACATACAGAGGTATGGGTTCAATTGGAGCTATGACAAAAGGAAGTACTGATAGATATTTCCAAGAAGGAACAGCAGCTGATAAACTAGTACCTGAAGGAATTGAGGGAATGGTTCCATATAGAGGAAGTATTTCAGATATCATCCACCAAATGGTAGGAGGATTAAGATCTTCTATGGGTTATTTAGGAAGTGAAAGTATCCCTGTATTCCAAGAAAGAGCAGAGTTTGTAGAGATTACAAGTGCAGGGCTAAAAGAGTCTCATGTGCATGATGTAACTATTACGAATGAAGCACCAAATTATCACATCTAATATTGAGTAAAAAAGAGGTTTATAACAGCCTCTTTTTTTAAATTTCTATGTTTCTCATAAAATCTTTTCACTCATTTACTTTTTGTAAACTTCTTTTAAAAATTTTATTTATGCTTTAAACTTTATAAAATATAAACTAATATAAACCTCTTTCTTTTCCATAGTATTAGGATGTCTTTTATAATGAAATAAAATATTTTATTTAACCATAATATTTTCTAAAATATAAAAATGTAATTTTAAAGTTAAATTTTTTACCTTTAACAATATTATGTATAAAAAAGTCTAAATATCAACATAAAATAAACTTTTTAATAAATATATAATAATAAGTTTATTTAAATACTTTGTTTATATAATATATATTCAATTAATTGTTATATATAAATTTACAGAGTAAAAATATAAAAGTAAGGAGTTCGTATGAGCAAAAAAATAACATTAGTACTTGGACTAATTTTAACATTGTTAGCATCACCAATTTATGCTGATTGGAGTACATCTACAGATAAAAATGAAATGACTGGTGAAAAATCAACATATGCCAGTTCTTCTTTAGTAAGTTCAACTAAAAACTATGGATTTTCCATACAGTGATACAGTAGCTTGGATTGGGGTAGGTTTTAAAAACAATAGAGAATGGATATATATAGGTTTTAGTGTATCACCAAACTTAAATGATACAAGAACAGAAGATTGGTATAATGTAATAAAAACAAAAATAAAAATAAATGATAAAATTAATGATGTAACATTAACTCAAGATTGGGGTGATAAATTTTTAAGTTTTCTTTATGGAGAACAAACAATTAAAGATATAGAATCAGGTGATAAATTATTAATTACATTAAATTGGCATGGGAATGGCACAGTATATTTTAATTTTGATTTAAAAGGTTCTTCAAAAGCATTAAAAATAATGAGAAAAGAATGTAAATAAAATTCTTACATAAGAAATCATTTGAGAAAAATAATTGACCCTGCGGCTCAAATATTTCTCAATTCAAACGTTATATATAAAAGGACATTATTATATTAATAAAAGCAAAGAGAGATTATAGTAAAATCATCAGCAAGTATTAGAGTACATGAAAAAAGAAAGTTTTTATGAATGAAAAATCATGATGAAAAAAAATTCTAAAATATTATTTGAAGCTAATAGAAATCATACTAGTGTATATTTGGCAGGATATGTATTAGAAGGGTATGTAAAAATTTTACTTATTGACAATGGAGCAACTACATATCAAGGTAACAGTTCCTCATCTTATGGTGGTCACATAAATAATTCAAACTTTATAAATAGATTAAATACTATAGATCCTGTCATATTTAGTAATAGTATTTTGAATCAAACTAATATGAACTATCCTCAATATTTATTAAATGGGGATGGTGTAGTGAATTCAAAAGATGAATGGAATATAAATTATAGATACGAAATCCAAAGATGGACAGATAGAAATTTTGCACAAAACATTCAAAATGAAATAGAAAAGATAGAAATAGCATTAACCAACTTAAGAATAGATGGAGTCGTATAATGATAGTTACACAACAACTAGAAAAAATTAAAAATATTATTGAACAATATAAAAATGTTGAATTTAGAATTATTAATAATACATTAGGTAAAAACTTAATTCTTTTAAGTGAAGAAAATGAAAATTTATTAAAAGAACTAGATGAATATAAAAAATATATTCAAGAAGTAATTTTAGAACCAAATGAAGATGAAAATAATCCTATTATCAAAGAAATAAAAAATATTTGTGAAAAAAATAGTGTTATTCATAGAAATATTAGTTACATTAATTGGTCTAATAGAAAAATAAAAGTAGAAAAACAAAAAAAAGTTATTGCAGGATATTCATTTAAGGGAGGAATGGGTAGAAGTACAACATTAGCCTATCTATCATACTTCTACTATCTTTTAGGTAAAAAAATTGTTGTTTTAGATTGTGACTTTGAAGCACCTGGTATTGCAAGTATCTTTTTTGATAAAGATAAAAGAGAACAAAAAGCTGGAATTTTAGATTATATAGTTGACTTAAATATAGATGAAAATCCAAAATTAGATAACTATTTTTTACAAAGTAAAGTAAGTGATAACTCTGGAAATCTATTTGTTTTTCCATCTGGAATTGATTTTGATACAAAAAACTATATTAATAAAATATCAAAAATTGATTTTAACAGTAGTGGATATACAGATAGTTTTAATAAGTTATTACAAAAAATAGATGAATTTTTAAAACCTGATTTGATTTTTGTAGATTTACGAGCTGGAATTAATGAGTCTAATGGATTAATTTTAAAGCAAATATCTAATACTAACTTACTATTTTTTAATAGTGAAGAGCAAAATGAAGATGGATTAAAAGTTATTTCTACTCTATTTGATAATTTTCATACCAATTATATAATGAATAGTACAATTAGATTTTCAAATCAAGAACTTAGGAAAATAAAAGAAAAACAGTTAAATGAGTTTTTAAATAGTGAATTTAAATTTAAAAAAGATAATATCATATCAATTCCATATAATGCATTTATGCTTGAGAATAATGATACTGAAGAATATGAAAAATTTATTATTAAAGAATACAAAGCTTATAAAACATCAAGTCCAACATACTTATATCCACTAATTACTAAAATAGATAAAATATACTTTAATGATATAGTTGTAAAAATAAGAGATAATGAATTAATTGATAAAAGTAGTTTAAAAGATATATTGGAAAAATTAAAAAATGTATTTTCATCTCTAACAGGGACGGAACAGTTTAAAGGAGATGAAGACTTAAAATATTTTTATCTTAAAGACGATATTTCAAAAATTGTAAATGAACAAATATTTTTAATATTAGGTGCTAAAGGTAGTGGTAAATCTACCTTATTTGAAGTTTTCACCAAGCATCATAAAGATATATTAAGTAGATTAAATATTGGTAACAACAAATATATTGCTGGATTTTCAAAAAATATTATGAGGGAAATTTCAAAGGATTACATATCATACATATTTAATAAAGCAAATAAAAATAGCGATGATATAGAGCGATTTTGGAAATGCTTAACACTTTTTAAAATAGAAAAAAATATAAGTAGTCAAGAGTTGTTTTTTACAAATATTGAAGAAATAAGTGAGAAATTCATTGACTTGAGAATTGGACTAGAAGTAGATAAGCGATTAAAAAATATAAATATAGAACTGCTACAAAAAGATGAAGTTATAACACTAGTTTATGATGAATTAGATATTGGCTTTACACAAGAATCAACAAAAACCTTTATAACGACACTTGTATCTTTTTGGCAAGATAATATATATAAATATAGTCAAATTAGGTCAAAGATACTATTAAGAAATGATATTTTTGATACTTTAAATATTGAAAATAAAACACATTTAGAACTTAATATGTATGAGTTAAAATGGAATGAAAAAGAGATATTGTCACTTATATTGAAAATTTTTATTTCAGAACTTTCTGATGAAGAACTTGAAAAAATTAATCTTTTATTCATTATTAAGAATAGAAAGAATAATGAAGTCGTAGAAGATATGAGTAAAATACGAGAAGCAATATATTTAATATTTAATAAAAAAGCTCCTTATAGTTCAACAATGGATAAATGGTTACCTGCAAGACTAGAAGACTCAAAAGGTCTTATAACTCCTAGAACTATATATAAACTAATGTATGAGAGTATCAAAAACGAATTGAAATACGATACAGAAACAAAACGTAATGCATTATTAAATTCATTTGATAAAAATAAAGATGATTGGAAAGAGATTTTCAAGGAAGTTTCAAAACAGAAACTTGTTGAATACGATGCTGAGTATAAAGATTACAAAACTATATATAATAAAATTGTTAAAATAGGTCAAAGAAGCTTTACAAAAGATGAGTTTAAAGAACAATTTCCTAATAAAACAAATATTAAAACTATTGATGATAATTTGAAAAAATTACAAGAAAGTGGTTTTTTAGGTTATGATGAAAAGCAAAAAAAGTATCAAGTTGCATTTATTTATGTTTATTCTTTAGGACTAAAAATTAATAGAAGCAAAACAGGAAAAGGAGAAAAATAATATAACAAAATTTAGCAACGAACACTTGGGCGTCGTTGTAGTAAACTGTTAGTATGTCAAAAACTAGTTGCTTGATTTATATATAAGTTAAATATTTTATGCTAAAATAATATAATTTTAGAAAGGGATAATATGGTTGTAAATGATTTTAAGATTATTATAAAAGCAAAGAAAGTCCCAGTTAATATTAATAATGAAATCATTAAGTATACACAAGATACTACAATCCAAAATAATCATTTACAATGTGAAGTTTTTTTCCAAAATACTCTAATTGCACAAGGTATTATCTTAGATTTTTACAAAGAGTTTGAGATACTTCAAGACTTTAATCAAAATCCTTTTACCCATATTTTAACTTTTGAATATAACGGTCGAGAATATCAAAAATACACATATTTTGGGAAAAAGTTGTATGAGATGAAATATTTAAAAAGTCCACCATTACAACAAGTAACAAGGGAATCTTATATTGATGAAATAATTTCTTACTTTCATGGATATATTAAATATTTAAAAGAAAACTATTCTAATTTAAATATGACATTTATACCTTCAAGTTCGCAAATGCCTGATGATATTGCGAATAAACTATCAGTGATAAATTCTATACCGTTAAACACTATTATTTTCAAACACAGTTCAATCGCAAGTAAAGCCATAACAAACTTATCAACACAACAATTTAATAAATATACTATAGATTTAAGCCAATCAAATATTAATGATACTTTTATCGTTATTGATGATGTAATGGGTACGACAGCCTCAATATGTGAAACCATGTATAAGCTATATGATTTTAATAAAAAAGTGAACTTTTTCTTTATCCCTGTGAAGGATGTAAAAAGATGAAAAATAAAGTTTTTATTAGCGGTTCAATATCATTTAAAAAACTACCTCAAGAGGTTATAAATAGTATTAATAAAATCATAAGTCAAAACTTTGAAATATTGGTTGGCGATGCTAGTGGTATTGATACATTAGTTCAAGAGTATTGTTTATCTTTAAACTATTTTAATGTAACTGTTTATTCAATTTCTATAGTTCCAAGATATAAAGCAAGTGAAAATTTTAAGACAAAATATATTGAAGTTTCAAATAGTATTAAAAAAGAGAGAGAAAGACAACAAGAAAAAGATAAATCTATGACTATAGATAGTGAATTTACTTTTGCTATATGGGATGGTAAAAGTAAAGGGACTTATAACAATATACTTCGGGGCTTAGAGAATAATAAAAAAATAAAAGTTTATTTATCTAAAAAAGATTTATTTCTTGAGCAAAACAAAATTACAAAAGATGAAATAGATTTTATTTATCGAGAAGATAACGGTTATACAGCTTCTGAAGTAGTACAACACTTAAAAGATGAAGCGAAAGATTTTTTTCAAAAAACACAAGATTTGAATAAATATCTATTGCATGAACTAGTAATAGAAAAAGAGGATAAAACATATAAGCCAACAAGCAAGTATAAAGATTTATTTATTATTGATAAATACCATGGAAAAATCAAAGGTATTAAGTTTAAAAATGAATTTATATCTTGGATTGAAAAGCATATTAAAGAAGAGAGAAAACCACAACAAGCTAGTTTATTTTAGTTTTTATAATAGGAAGAGTAATGAATCCTAGCACTGAATAGATAAATCTATCAGTGAAGTTAAAATTTAGGGGCAGAATACTTAATTATATTCTAATAGTTAGGTAAATTCGTAATTTGAGAACGAATATCTAAAATATAATACTCTTTGTAATTCCCAATACTTGGTTCAAAATTTCATTATCAACTTTTTCTACAAATTTAACTTTTCTAGCATTGTAATCTATTGATTTAATTTGTTCTGTCATGATAAAACCTGTAAGTTTTTCGCTTTCAATTTTTACATGAAAAGGGAAGTTTCTATCTGTATTTGTTATTGGACAAGCTATTGCTAGACCTAAGGCTTTATTAAATGCTTCATTGCTTATTATTAGTGCTGGTCTTCGTCCTTTTTGCTCATCTCCTGATGATGGGTCGAATGTAAGTATTACTAAATCTCCTTTTTTAGGAATATAATTACCTACCATTCTTCTTTACCTATTTTTTCATCGAATTCCTCATTTGCTTTATAATCTTTTGGTATTTTTGATAATAATTCATTTAAATCATATTTTGGAAGTTCTTTTTTTATAGGTTCTAAAATAGCTTTTCCATCTTTTATACTAATATTGACACTATCACCAACATTTAAGTGTAAATCATCCATTAGATCTTTTGGTACTCTAATTCCATGTGAGTTTCCCCATTTTGATATTTTAGCAGTCATTTTAACTCCTCGTTGTATATCCGAAGTATATCTATAATTTAGATTATTGTCAATTTATAAAGCTTTGTATAAAGAGTAAAATAAAATAGAGTGATAATTTATAACAAATTGTAATACTTTTCCTTAGTTATTCTTTTTTTCTGTATACTTCATATAATTAAAACAGAGGTTATTACAATCGAAGATAAGGAAAAAACTGTGAATGGAAATATTGAGGTTACATATAAAGTTGTTAATCAAAATGATTTAAACTTAGCTATTAGTCTAAATGAGCTTTTAAAAAATGAAAAAATTGTTAAACTAATTAAGAGTGAATTTGCGAAAGGTTATCGTAATATTGATTTAAAAATTGATTCTGAATTAAGTGATAAATTTAAACTTGAAACTATAAAAGAGCTTTACTCTTTTACTATTTTAAAAGATGATTTTGCAGATATTATTAGCTTAGCTGAAGAGGATGCTAATAATAAAAAACTACTAAAGAAAGATTGTTTTATTGAACTTGTTGATATAAAAACTATAGAGTAATTTGTTTGAAAATATTATATTCATCCCCTTTGGGGGAATGAATATTAAAATTTTGTTTCAACTAATTTTACCCAATTTTCAATTCTAGCTTTTGTTAAATTCTCTTGATTAACATCATCAAGAACTAAACCAATAAACTCATCATTTACTACAGCTGTTGAATCTTCAAATTCATACCCATCTGTTGATGTTTGTCCAATAATATTTGCATTTTTTACATACTTATATAGATGTCCTAAGGCATTACAAAATGTATCAGAATAATCTTCTTGATCACCAAGTCCAATTAGGGCAACTGTTTTATTTGAAAAATCAATATTCTCAAGGTTATTTTCAAAATCTTCCCAATCAGATTGTAAATCTCCATCTCCCCAAGTAGGTGAAGCTAATATTAGCTTATCATAAGATTCAATATCCTCTTTTTTTGAATTTGAAATATTAAAAATATCTATTTCTAATGTAAAACTCTCTTTTAATATTTTTATAATCTCTTCTGTAGTTCCTGTATCACTACCATAAAATAGTCCAATTTTTTCCATAAAAAATCCTTTATATTTATTTTAAAATGAAAATATAACATAAAAATTCTTTAAATAGGACAAAAATAGTCCTATTTAAAGAATTTAAGAACTAATCTTTTTTTATATCTAAATAAAAGATGAAAAATTTATTATATTTTGCTACTATATAGATTAGTTTTTATTTACTAGGAGTGTTTATGTCATATTTTGTTTATATTCTTAAATGCAATGATGGAAGTTTATATACAGGAATTGCAAAAGATTTAGAGAAACGTTTAGATGAGCATAATAGTAAAGATTGTGGTGCAAAATATACAAAGGCTAGGCGACCTGTAAAACTTATATATAAAGAATCATCAATAAATAGAAGTAGTGCATCAAAAAGAGAGTATGAGATTAAAAAGCTTAGTAGATTAAAAAAATTAGAACTAATAGAAACAAAGAGCCTTATTTGATATGATATAATAATTGATTGCTTAGAGTTTGATTTTTTATTTAAAAGAGAAAGGAAAAGTATGTTTTACGAA
Source organism: Arcobacter sp. (assembly GCA_965662175.1). Lineage (GTDB taxonomy): Bacteria > Campylobacterota > Campylobacteria > Campylobacterales > Arcobacteraceae > Arcobacter. The sequence goes on from CBFIGT010000024.1 coordinate 22,673, forward strand.
AAAATAAAAGAGTATTATAAATTACTAAAAGAGAAAAAAATTGATAAATACTTAATAATAACAGGTATTGTAGGTGTAATTATTGGCTTTGTATTTTCTGTTTCTATTATTAATCAGATATTTGTGTGGCCTATTTTATTTGGTATTTGTATAAAATTATATGATTTTACTGAAAAAATAGAGAGGGATATTGTTCCTTATGATTTTAATAATTTATTGCCACCACCCAAAAAAAATAAAAAAGTATAAAGGATAGAAGTGATTAAAAAGATAAATAATGAAATAAACGATTTTACAAGTGCTATAAAAGAAGTTAAGGGTTGTGATGATATGTTAAATTATATAAATAGTAATATTTATGCAAGTATCAAACTTCTTATGTTTGCTTCAAAAACTTTTTCTACTTATGCTAGAGTTTTACTCTTTTTTATTATATCACTTACAGGTTTACTTACTTTATCAAGTATTAGTACAGGTGGAGTTAATACGGGCTTATTAGCTATAAATATTGCTTTATTTGCTTTAATACTATTTTTTATTATGCAGTGTAAAAGTTATTTGATTTTAAGTATAAAAAATAAAAGAACTTCAATGGAAGAGAGTAAAAAAGAGTCTATGAAATGATTTTAAATCTTTTTATAGACTTTTCCATTAAAGGATAAGATGCTCTCTAAGGCAATCTCTTCTTTTGTTTTTAGAACTAAATACTCTTTATGATTTTTTAGTTTAAGCTCTATAACTAGAGCTTTTATCTCTTTTTTTTCTTCATCTTTTATATAAATAATAGTTGAGGGAATTTTCCTTTGAATAGCTACTTCTAATTGGTCAAAAAACTCTAATGATATTGGATTATACATTTTTGTTTTTAGAAAAATCATAAGATGCTATATGATTATTTATATGCTCTTCTAAAGCTAATTTATACTCTTTAGCAAAATACTCAATAACATCTTTTTTTGCATCTTCCATATCTCCTGCTGTTTCAAAAGAAGAAGCTGCCATCCATGTACTAAATCTTGTTGAAGCATACATAAGTGATGCACTAACTTCACCTAAAGTTAAGTTACTATTTAATTGATTATTAGCAAGCTCTATATGTTCATCTGCTCTTTGTAAAAACTCATTTGTTTTTTCACTCATTATTATTTCCTTAAAATTTTTTAAATTATAGTAAAATAAAACTTCTAATATAATTTTTGGTAAAGTTTATTTTACTATTTTAAAGAGATTTTAAATAATACTCTTTTTAGTTGAAAAGTTTTGCAAGTTTAATTCATATTAAAAAGATATTTATATAAAATAACCAATGATTTTAAAAATATTACTACTAACTATAACTCTCTTAACATCATCAATTGCCTCTTTTCAAAAGGTAAAAATTGGCAAAATTGATACTTACTACCATGATAAAATAACATTAATACAGTTAGAAAATATTGTAAAAGAGGTAGAACAGACCTTTGAAACACAATTAGGTTTTGATGTTTTTGATTTATCATATGATGGAAAACCTATTGATATTCTTTATTTACCTGCTTCTACACTTGAAAAAAAGATTAATAGAAAGATAGAAAGATTTGATAATAAAAGAGCAAAAATCGAGAAAATAAAAGACTCTTTTCCCCAAAAAAAAGCTGAAGTAGACTCTTTACAAGCTCAATATGATTTAAAATCAAAATATCTAAATGATAAAATTTCAGAGTTAAATAAGTTTATTGAAGATGCAAATAAAAAGAGTTATTCAAGACAAAAATATGATGAGATAAAAAATTACATTAGACTAAAAAAAGAGGATATTAAAAAAGATACAAAAGAAAAAAAATCTTTAGAAAGAGAGCTTCGAAGAGCAATATTAAAATATAACAATAATATTTTAAAATTTAATAATCTCATAAGAGATGCAAAGTTTTTGTCAGCTGAAATTGAGTCTTTAAGTAGAAATAATAAAGTTGTAAAAGGTAGAACATTTGGAGAGCAAGAGATTGTAATGAAAACATATTTCAAAGATGGCAAAAAAGTTAGTGAAAAAGATGTAATTAGTAGTATGAACAAGATTGAGATTTATAATTTTGAATCAATAAATCAATTAAAAGCTGTAATTGCCCATGAAATAGGACATTTAGTTGGTATTCCCCATATAAATGAAAAGGGCGCTTTGATGCATCCTTTACTGCAAAAAGAGCAATTAAAAGAGCTTTATCTTAGTAATGAAGATTTAATAAATTTTAGAAATAATTTTTAAATAATCAGTAATTTACTCTTTATTAAAATTTTAATACAATACAAAAAAATAAATAAGGTAAGAGTATGGGGAATGCAGATAATAGTAGTGTAAAATCAAATGATGGTAAAAAACTAGCTAGTAAAGGAAGTCAAGATAGAGTTGGATTTTCTCAAGAAAGATATGAAAATGAGCAGATTTTAAATGCTAGAAAAGCAGAACATCTTAGATTAGCTAGGGAAAAAGCTAGAAAAAAAGCTAAAATGGCTAAGGCTTCAAGAAAGAAAAATAAAAAATAAAAAACTTATTTATCTTTTAAGCTATGGTTTAGAACATTTGCTCTAAAATTTAGAATAAATGTTCTAGGATATAAATGGCTACTACAAAAGATAAAATATTAGAAACTTCAATTGACCTTTTTAATGAAAAAGGTTGTCTAAATACTTCAACAAGGCATATTTCAGAAAAACTTGGTATTAGTGTTGGTAATTTGTATTATCACTTTAAAAATAAAGAAGAGATATTAATAGAGATTTTTATTAATTATGTAAATACTATTTTTAAAGAGGTAAAGGCAATAAACTATGATAAAGATGAGATTTTTTTATTAAAAGATTTTTTACTTAATAATCTTGAAACAGATATAAGATATAGATTTTTACATCTTGAGTTAAATTTACTACTAATTACTTT
>CBFIGT010000025.1:0-24260 GCA_965662175.1 Arcobacter sp.
CTCTAGTGTTTCCAAATAGAAGTGAACTTATCATAAATACTAAAAAGATATACCAAAAAATAGTGTATAAATTTAAATAGTGAAGTCCACTATGTGATTGTACTTTTTCCTTATTGATGATTAAAAAAGGTAAATATGAAAGCATCAAAGGAACAAAACCATAAAGCACTAAACTAATATGAAGTGAACGTACATTTGATGGTAATAAAGTATCTGATGGTATGGAAAATCCAAGCAAATTAATTGAGTATAAAATACCAAAAAATAGTGCTAAAAATAAAAACAGTAATGATATTTTAAAGTGTCTATTTACGAAAGCATCGAAATCGTAAAAACTATTTTGTTTGTCCATCTTTTACCTCAATTATTCTATCTGCTAATTTTGCTAACTCTTTATTATGAGTTGCAACTACTATTGTCATACCTTCATTTGATAGTTTTTTAAACATATCAAAAACTATTTGTGCATTTTTAGAGTCTAAATTTCCAGTTGGTTCATCTGCAAAAAGAACTTTTGGATTGTTTATTAAAGCTCTTGCTATTGCAACTCTTTGTCTTTGTCCTCCTGAAATCTCTGTTGGAAACTTAGTAGTTAAATTTTTGATGTCAAGTTTTAATAAAAGCTCTTCAATATCTTTTTTACTTGACTTTTCATTTGCTAGTTTTATATTTTCAAAAACATTTAGATAATTGATTAGATAATGAAACTGAAAAATAAAACCAATATTCTTTTGTCTAAAACTATCTATGTTTTGAATATTTGTATAATCAATTTTTTCAAATCTTAATTCACCACTTTTGGGTTTTAGAAGTGTTGAAAGAGTTGAAAGTAGAGTTGTTTTCCCACTTCCACTTTCACCAATCAAGCAAATAAATTCGCCTTTTTGAATAGCTAAATCAATATTTTTTAATGCAATATCTCCATTGTAATCATGGCTAATATTTGAAGCTTTTATAATAGGAGTACTCATATTTTATCCCCTTGCATTAAAATAATAGGGTCAACTTTTGAAGCATTAAGTGCTGGAATAATTGAGCCTAAAATTGCCATTGTAATTGAGCAAATGAATAGATATAAAGCTAGTGTTGATGATATTTCTCCATTTACATAGCCATGAAATAGTGATGAACTTTTTATAAAATATAGGGCAAACCAAGAGATTATAAAAGCACTTACAAATGAAAAAACACCCAAAATAGAACTTTCAATCATGATTTGTGCAACTATTTTTTTAGTTGAAATTCCTATGGCTCTTTTTATACCAAACTCTGCTTTTCTTTGATTTATTGTAATACTCATAATACTAACGATTCCAAGTAGTCCCATACAAAATGAGATTAAACCTATAAGATTTGATGAGGTTTTGATAATTTTAAACTGGTTATAGTTATCAACAAAATTTTGTGTTGATTTAACTTCTATTTCAGTGCTCAATGCTTGAATATCATTTGAAAGTCTATTTATGTCAGTATCGATTTTACTATTTACCATAATCATTGAAGCACTTTTATTAAAAATGCTACTTGCATCACTTATATTTAAAACAACTCCACCATTTTCAAAACCAATTTCACTCTCATAAACACCTGAGATATTAAACTTTTTATCAGCTATTTGAATAGTTTTTTTATTTTTTAGTGATTTATAAATTGATTTTCCAACTAATACTTCACCAAACTTTGGATAAGAGTTTTCTACTAATTTATAGTTTTCAAATCTATTTTTTGTAACACCATAAATAGCAACAATTGGTAACTCTTCAACAGGACTTGCACCAACTATTATGGCTGAGACTTTTTGTATATTTTCTAGTTTTGTGATTTTATCAATTAATTTAATATCTACATTTGAAAAAAATGTATCAGAGATTTTTGCTTGGGTGATTATTATATCTCCATCACTTTTTAACATATTTGAGTACATAGAGATAACACCATTTGAAATAGAGCTTATTAAAAAGATAGAAGTGATTGAAAATATTAGACTTAGATATATAAGTATTGTTTTTAATCTATTTGCTTTTAAAGCTTTCAAAGATATTGATAACATCTATTTCCTTTTTTATTTTAGGAAATATATGATTTTTATATGAAAGCTTTATGAATAGAATATGAAAAAAAATTCATATTTCTATTTTTTTGTTTTTAAAAGATTGAAAATCCTGTTTTTGTAGTAAATAGCTCTAAAGCTTTTGTTCCCACTAAAGAGTTTCCTTGAGAGTTTAGTTTTGGACTATAAACACAAATTGCCATTTTTTTAGGAACAATTGCAACTATTCCTCCACCAACACCACTTTTCCCAGGAAGTCCTACTTTAAAGGCAAAATCACCACTTGCATCATAATGACCACAAGTTAACATTAGTGAGTTAATTCTTTTTGCTTGGGGAGCTGTTATTATTACCTCTTTTGTAAGCGGATTAATACCATGATTTGCTAAAAAAAGCATAGAGCGTGCTAGTTGTCTTGTATTCATCATAATTGAGCATTGTTTAAAATATGTTTTAATTACTAAATCAATATCATTTTTTATATTATCAAAGCTTTTCATCATATTTATAAGTGCAAAATTTCTAAAACCATGGGATAATTCAGAGTTAAATATCTCTTCATCAAAGTTTAATGATGGGCAGTTTGATGCTTTTTTGATAAACTCAAGTATAGTTTCGAAGCTATTACTTCCATAAAGTGAAACTAATGAATCAGTTGTAACTATAGCACCTGCATTGATAAAGGGATTTCTAGGAATTCCTTTTTCGTACTCAAGTTGAACCAAAGAGTTAAAGGGATTTCCTGAGGGTTCATGACCAACTCTTTTGTATAACTCTTTTCCATATTTTTCTAAAGCAATAGTAAAAGTAAAAACTTTTGAAATACTTTGAATAGAAAAAGCTTTTTCGGAACATCCAATATGATACTCATCACCATCTACTGTAATTAAACTCATGGCAAAGCCATTTTCATCAACATCTTTTAGCATTGGAATATAATCAGGAAGTTTACCCTCTTTTAAAAATGCTTGAATTTCGCTTTTAATCTCTTTTAATATTACATTATAGTCCATAAATTCTCTTTGGTATTTTTGTTATTATATTGTAAATTTACTTCAAATAAGTGATGTTTTAAGAGATTTTTAGGTATAATCGCGAAAAATTAATATAAAGAGAACAAATGAGAGATATTAGAAATATTGCGGTAATTGCACACGTTGACCACGGTAAAACTACTTTAGTTGATGAGTTATTAAAGCAATCAGGAACTTTCGCAGCACATACACAAGTTGATGAGAGAGTTATGGATAGTAATGCTATTGAAAAAGAGAGAGGTATTACTATTCTTTCTAAAAATACTGCGATTGATTACGAGGGTGTAAGAATTAACATCATCGACACTCCAGGCCATGCTGACTTTGGTGGTGAGGTTGAGAGGGTTTTAAAAATGGTTGATTCTGTTTTATTACTTGTTGATGCTCAAGAGGGTGTTATGCCTCAAACTAAGTTTGTTGTTAAAAAAGCTTTACAATTAGGTCATAGACCAATCGTTGTTGTAAATAAAATTGACAAACCAGGTGGAGAGCCTGATAGAGTTGTTGATGAAGTATTTGACCTATTTGCTCAAATGGATGCAACAGAAGAGCAATTAGAATTCCCAGTTGTTTATGCAGCTGCAAGAGATGGTTATGCAAAACTAGATTTAGAAGATGAAAATAAAGATTTAACTCCATTATTCCAAACTATTTTAACAGAAGTTCCAAAACCAAAAGGTGCTGATGAAAATGGTTTACAACTTCAAGTATTTACTCTTGATTACGATAACTTTATTGGTAAAATCGGTATTGCTAGAATCTTTAATGGAACAATCTCTATGGGTGAAACTGTAGTTTTAGTTAAAGCTGATGGTGAAAAAGTTAAAGGTAGAGTTTCTAAACTTATTGGATTTAAAGGTATGGATAGATTTGATATCAAAACAGCAGGTACTGGTGATATTGTTGCTGTTGCTGGTTTTGAAACTATTGATGTTGGAGATTCACTTTGTGATCCTACTAACCCAATGCCACTAGATCCTATGCATATTGAAGAGCCTACGTTATCTGTAACATTTGCTGTAAATGATTCTCCATTAGCAGGAACTGAGGGTAAATTTGTAACTTCAAATAAAATCAATGAAAGATTATCTGCTGAAATGAATACTAATATTGCTATGACTTATGAGCAAATTGGTGAGGGTAAATTTAAAGTTAACGGAAGAGGTGAGTTACAAATTTGTATCTTAGCTGAAAACATGAGAAGAGAAGGTTTTGAGTTTTGTATTGGAAGACCTGAAGTTATTATTAAAGAAGAGAATGGTGTTAAAATGGAGCCATTTGAGCATTTAGTTATTGATACTCCAGATGAATTCTCAGGTGCAATTATTGAAAAACTAGGAAAAAGAAAAGCTAGTATGACAAATATGGTACCAATGGGTGAGGGTTATACAAGAGTTGAGTTTGAAATTCCTGCACGTGGATTAATTGGTATTAGAACAGAGTTCTTAACTGAAACAAAAGGTGAGGGTGTTATGAACCACTCATTCTTAGATTTTAGACCACACTCAGGTATTGTTGAATCTAGAAAATATGGAGCACTTGTATCTATGGAAAATGGAGAAGCTTTAGGTTACTCTATTTTTAACTTACAAGAAAGAGGGGTTATGTTTATTAAACCTCAAGATAAAGTATATGTAGGTATGGTTGTTGGACAACATGCTAAAGATAATGATTTAGATGTTAATCCTATTAAAGGAAAACAACAATCAAACGTAAGATCATCAGGTGCTGATGAGGCTATTAAATTAGTTCCACCAAGAAATATGTCTTTAGAGAATGCTTTAGAGTGGATTGAAGAGGATGAGCTTGTTGAAGTTACTCCTAAATCTATTAGAGTTAGAAAAAGAGAGCTTGACCCAACTTCAAGAAAAAGAGCTGCAAAAAAAGCTAAATTTGCTGAATAGAGTCTATATACTACTTCGAAAAAAGGGAAAGATTTTAACTCTTTCCCTTTTTTTATCTATAAATATTAGCACTTAAGTTAATAAATTGCTAAAAATATTAGCACTATATATTGACAAGTGCTAAAATAATTTGTTATAATTACATTACTTGATAAGAAACTTATCAAGTAAAATCTTAGATTATAAGGAGTAGGTAATGTTAGTAACAAGATTTGATCCTTTTAAACAAATAAGGGATTTAGAAAAAAATTTATATACGTATCCTTCAAATGAAGGTGTAAGTGGTTTTGTACCAATTGTTAATACAAGAGAGGGTGAGTTTGCTTATCACATAGATGCTGATTTACCTGGAGTTAGCAAAGAGGATATAAAAGTTGATATTCATAAAGGTGTTTTAACAATATCAGGTGAAAGAAAAACAAAAAATGAGATAAAAGAGGAAGATTATTATAAGCTTGAAACTTCATTTGGAAAATTTTCTAGAAGTTTTACTTTACCAGATAATGCTGATATTGAAAATATAGAAGCTGCAAGTGATAATGGTGTTTTAGAAGTTGTAATTCCAAAACTTAGTGAAGAGAAACATAAGAAAATTATAAATATTAAATAAACAAGGAGTTTTTCAATTTTTATTTAATTTCTTATCATTGTATAAATTTTAGCATATTTTTTTGAGTAAAGGGGAAGATTTTTTATCTTTCCCTTTTTTTTTGCTTAAGACTTTATACCTTTTTTATATGAATAGTAATAAAATTTACCATACATTTAGGAGGTGCTAATTGTTAGACAATAAAAATGTAATTACGGATATATTTTGGGATGTATTTTCAACTCAAGATAGACAAAAAATAGATGAATTTAAAAAGTATATGGATAAATTCGCTGTTAATTTCAATCTTTATAAAGATGGAAATTTTATAGAAAGGTCACTTCCTTTTGATGTAATTCCTAGAATTATAGAGACAAAGGAGTTTGATAAAATTGATAGGGGATTAAGCCAAAGAATAAAGGCTTTAAATCTATTTTTAGAAGATTTATACACAGATAAAAAAATCTTAAAAGATAAGGTTATTCCTGAAGAGTTTATATATCAAGCAAAAGGCTTTTTAAAAGAGTTGGAAGGTTTTTCACCCTCTAAAAAACTTAGAACACATATTAATGGAATAGATTTAGTAAAAGATACAGTATCAAATGAATGGGTTATTTTAGAAGATAATTTAAGAGTTCCTAGTGGAGCTAGTTATCCTTTATCTATAAGAGATACATACAGAAAACTATATCCTGAATTTTTTGAAAAACTAAAAATTAAGCCTATTAAAGATTATGCCTCACTTTTAGAAAACTCAATGAATCATGTGAATTGTGGTGGAATAAATGTTGTTTTAACTCCAGGTAGATTTAATTCAGCTTATTATGAACACACTTATTTAGCAAAACAAATAGGTGCTCAATTAGTAAGAAGTAATGAGTTAAAAGTAGAAAATAAAGTTTTATATTTTAAAAACTATGATGGTCGAAAAATAAGAGTTGGTTCTGTTTATAGAAGATTAGATGATGAATTTTTAGACCCAAAATATTTTAATGAAGATAGTTTAATTGGAGTTCCAGGAATTATGGAAGCCTATTTAGCTGGAAATGTTGCAATTATGAATGCACCTGGAAATGGTGTTGCTGATGATAAGGGTATTTACTATTTTGTTCCTAAGATGATTAAGTATTATTTAGGAGAAGAAGCAATATTAAGCAATGCGCCAACTTATTTACCATATTTTGAAGAAGATAAAAAATATATCTTTGATAATATTGAAAAATTAGTAATTAAAGATGTGGCAGAAGCTGGTGGTTATGGTGTTATGTTTGGACATGCTATGAGTAAAATTCAATTAGAAGATTTAAAAACTATTATATCTGCACATCCAAGAAGATTTATAGCTCAAGAGTTAATAGAGTTTTATGATGAAGAGTGTTATTTAAATAATGAAATTGTTCCTAGAAAAGCAGATTTTAGAGCTTATGTAGTTATGGATGAAGAACCAAGAGTTTGGAAATGTGGACTTACAAGATATGCAATGGAAGCTGGTAATTATTTAGTTAATTCATCACAAGGTGGTGGATTTAAAGATACATGGGTTATGGAGGCTTAATATGGTTCAGTTATTAACAGCAAATGTTGCATCAAATCTTTATTGGTTTGGAAGATATTTAGAGAGAATTGAAGCTACATTGGTGGAAGTGGTTAGTACTTTTGATAAAATAATTGATTTAGATAAAGATGCTGGAAAAAAACTTTATAAAAAGTTTGATATCAATATTGATTATAATAACTCAAGAGAGTTTTTAGATGTTGCTATATTTGGAGAGCATGAAGCAAATATGAATCAGCTAATGGAGTTTGCACGTGAAAATGCAATTATTAGTAGAGCCTCAATGGATACAGAAGCTTTTGGTTCAGTAATTGAGCTATCTGATGTATTTAGAAATGCTAATAATAGTGGTTTTTGGATTGATTTTAATTTTATTGATCATGTATTATCATTAATAAGTGAGATTTGGGGTGAATTAACAAGAAATCAAAAAAGAAATACAAGTGATTATTTTATAAGACTTGGTAAATTAGTTGAAAAAGCAGATTTACATTTAAGACTTGAAAAAGATAAAGAGTTTTCTTTGGTTGTTATGGATGAAATAGATACTATTGTTTCTATATTATCTCCTGATTCTGAATTTACATCTTATGATGAAAATGAGAGTTATGAGACTATCTTAAACTCAATGAATAGTAAAATAAATAAAATTATTGTAGTAGACTAATAATGAAAACAATTGAAGTTTTTAACTCACAACTTCCAGTTGGTGAAAAATTAACTATTAAAAGAACTAGATTTGAAGCTAAAAAACTAAATAAAAATAGTAAAAGAATTTCAATAGTAAGTGGTATTCATGGTGATGAACTTGAGGGTCAACTTGTAATCTTTTTATTAGCAAATTGGTTAAATGAGAATATGGATAAATTAAATGGAATAGTAGATATTTATCCATCAATAAACTCTTTAGGTGTGGATACAATAACTAGAACTTTTCCATCTTATGATGTGGATTTAAATAGAGCTTTTCCAGGTGGTGAAGATGATTTTTTACCAGGTCAAGTTGTTCATGCTTTAGCACAAGATGTAAAGGGTAGTGATATTGCTATTGATATTCATTCAAGTAATATTTTTTTAAGAGAGATTCCTCAAATTAGAATAAATAAAGAGTTCTCAAAATCAACTTTACCTTTGGCAAAAAAGTTAAATTGTGATTTTATTTGGATTCATGATGCTGTTACAGTTTTAGAAGCTACTTTTTCACATACAATGAACTCAATGGGAACAAAAACGCTTGTTGTTGAAATGGGTGTTGGAATGAGACTTACAAAAGCATATGGAACACAACTTTTAAATGGTATTTTAAATCTTATGAAAGAAGAAGGAATTATTAAGTGCGATGAGGAGTTTGAAAATAGAGAAGCTTTCTCTTCTGAAATAGGGGATGTATTTTATTTAAACTCTCCTAGAAGTGGACTATTTGTTCCTAGCTTAGACCACTGTGCTATTATTAAAAAAGGTGATAAAATTGGTGATATAGTTGACCCTTTAAAAGGTGCTGTTTTAGCTACCTTAGAAGCTCCTAATGATGGTATTTTATTTACACTACGAGAATATCCAGTAGTTTATGAGGGTTCATTACTTGCAAGAATTTTTGGAGAAAAAAGTGAATAAAATTGAGATTTTAAGATTAGAGTCTTTAAGTAGAGAACCTTTAGTTATTGAGGGGTTTTTATTTAAAGGATGTGACCCTAAAGCTCCAAAAATAGCTGTTGTTGGTGCTATGGAGGGTGAGGGTGTTTTACCCTTATATTGTGCTTCAAATTTAGTGAATTTCTTTAAAAACAAGATTGATGAAAATAAAATAAAAGGGGATGTTTTTATTATTCCCTCAATAAATCATTATGCTTTAAATAGTGGAAAAAGATTTTGGCCCTTAGATAATACAAATATAAATACTATGTTTCCAGGCTTTGATGAGGGTGAAACAACTCAAAGAATAGCAAAAAAGATATTTGATGTTTTAGAGGGTTATGATTATGGTGTTATTTTAGAGAAAAGATTAGACCCTGTAAACTGTTTACCATATATTAAACTTTTTAAAAGTGGATATGAAGATTTACAGAGTGCTAGAAATTTTGGCTTAAAAGTTATTCATCATAGGGAAATGGCTTCAATTGATACAGTAACACTACAATATAACTGGCAACTTTGGGGAACAAAAGCTTTTTCATTGATGTGCCCAAATGAGAATTTAGTAGATAATAATAAGGCAAAACAGATTATTCAATCTATTTTGAGATTTATGTATAAATCAGAAATTATTGATTATCCTATTTTTAATGGTTATGAATCAAATATTTTTGATAGAAGTTTACTTGAGGTTATAAAAACACCAAAAAGTGGTATTTTTATACCAAAATTCAGACCAGGTAATTATGTATCAAAGTTTGATAAAATTGGTAAAATTGTAGATTCTTTAACAGGTGAGATTATTTATGATTTTATATCACCTTGTGATGGTATGATAACTTGTAACTATAATCGTTCTTTGATTTATGGAAATGCAGTTGCCTTTAGAATTGCAAAAATAAAAGAGGAGTAATCTCCTCTTTTATTGAGATTGGGTTTGTGACTGTGTTTGAGATTGGGTTTGTGACTGTGTTTGAGATTGGGTTTGCGTTTGAGACTGTGTTTGCATTTGACTAGCTTCTTCTACTCTTTCTACATTTACTTTTACAGATAATATACTATTTCCACTACTTTGTACCACACCTTTAAGTGGAGCAATATCTAAATAATCTCTTCCATAACCTAAAAGTATATACTCTTCATTTGGAATTTTATTATTTGTAGGGTCAAAATCCATCCATCCAAAACCTGGAATATAGACTGAAAACCAAGCATGGGAAGCATCAGCACCAAAAAGTTTAACTTCACCCTCTAAAGGTAGCGTTTGAATATAACCACTTTGGTATCTAGCTGGTATTCCAATTGTTCTAAGTCCTGCTATTGCAAACTGTGCAAAATCTTGACAAACCCCTTTTTTCTCTTTGAAAATAGTCTCTATTGGAGTTGTTACATCACTAAATCCTGATACAAACTTAAAATCAGTGAATATTCTATTCATAAGCTCATAACAAGCCTCAAAAAGAGGTCTATTTTCATCAAATGATTGTAGTATATAAGTTTTTATTTCATCAGAAACATTAGGAATTGAGTCTGTTGCAAATAAAAACTGTTTTGCCATTACATCATCTTTATTAAAGCTACTTAATCTATCTAAACTCTCTTTTACAGTTATTTTAGAGTTTTTTACCTCTTCATTTAATCTTTTTATCTCTTCTACATTTAATAAAACTTTTGATTTAGCTGTTACATTTAGTTCTGTATGGGCTTCTCTAATTAGCATAAAAGAGTTTAAGTTCCCAAAATAATCAGTAAACTCACTTGTTTCATAGGGTGTTGGTGAGATAAGAAGTGAGTGCTCTAGAAGAGTTTGAATATTATTTGTTTTTGGTTTTAATCTTGCAATATTATGACTAAAGCTTACTAGTGCATTATATTTAAATATTGTTTCGTGGTAAAGTTCATAAATCATAATATTACTCGCTAATGTGTGAAAAATATGTTTTTGTTAATTCATCTGAGGCTTGTGTTATTAAATCAGATGATTGACTTAGAAAACTATCTAACTCTTTATATATAAACTCATCCTCTTTTATCTCTAATAACTTATCACTTGATGAAAGACTTAAGAGTGAAAAGGCTTTAAAAATAGGCTCTTCAAAATTACTTAGGTGAAGATTTTCACTTTTTGGTAACTCTTTTAAATTTGTCTCTAACTCTTTAATTAAATAGATTAAAGATTTTGGATATTGGGTATTAAATATTAAAAAATCCAATACATTTTTTAGGTTTAAAGAGGATTTATAATATGCTCTATAGGAGTTATAACTCTCATATGAATTTAACATAGAGTCTAAAATTTCATACTCTAATATATTGTCAAGTTTGTATGTTAATAGTGACCTTAATTTTGATATTAAAAGTTGTGAAATCTCCATTTTGCAACCAATATCATATAGTAATAAACCCTGCTCTTTGAAAATACTCTCATCAATTAACTCTTTGTAAGCCATTAAATAGATTAAAAGATTATCAAGTTGATTAATATGCTCAGGAAAAAGTAAGAACTCTTTTTTTGTATATGATAGCCACTCTTTTTGCATCTTTTCATATATTCTCCAAGCATCAATTGTTAGAAGATTTTTTATATTTGCATTAATATTTGATAAAAGAGATAGGGTAAAACTTAAAGTCCCAACCCTTGAACTGTTTTGAATCAAATCTAAAATCTCATCTGTAGGATTTATTTTTTCTTTATCCTCTTCTAAAAATCCTGGATAAGTCATAGTTAAATGGGTTAAGGCATTATTCAAAAGTTCAGTTATAGTTTTAGAGTTTCTATCATCTTCATATCTATTAATATTTAAAATACTTTTTAAATTAAATCTTATTATTCTAGCTGTACTAATTGACCTTGTTAAATATCTTCCTAACCAAAAAAGATTTTCCGCTCTTTTTGTAGAGATATTTTCAAGTCTTGAGTCTATAAACTCTTTATTTTTAAATATATTAACAGGTACAATTTCAGTACTTTTCCCTAAAATCCATAAATCTTTACTTGTACCTCCTTTTTGGTTTGATACAACTAAAGAGTCTTTTGATGAGGATACTCTTACTAATCCACTTGGCATTACATCATAATTATCTTTATTTAAAAATGAAAAGGCTCTAATAACTGCATTTCTTGGTTCAATTTTATTATCATTAAAAGAGGGTACAGTTGAAAAGTCTATAATCTCTTGACCTACATAATGGTATGGATTTTTTTCTATTTTTTTTATTAGTATTTCAAGCTCTTCATTTGAGAGTTTATTTCCAAAATATGTCTCTAAGTTTTTTGTTTTATCTATTTTCTTAATTATTAGATTTTTAATATTTTTTATAACAAAATCTAACTCCTCTTTTTGACCACACCACCAAGTTGCAATTTGAGGAAGAATTAACTCTTCATCTAAAAAATATTTACAAATATTTTTCATAAATGGATTTAATCCTATATTTTCTAAAATACCAATACCAATAGGATTTATCATTGCTAAATTATCTTCTCTTAAAACATTTACAAGTCCAGCAACACCTAAATATGAGTCACTTCTAAGCTCTAAAGGGTCACAAAACTCTGAATCAACCCTTCTTATCATTGCATCAACTTTTTTAAGTCCACTTAATCCTTTTAGCCATAATTGATTATTTTTAGTAAGTAAATCTTCCCCTTGAACTAAGGTTAAATCTAAAAATGAACTCAAATATGAGTGCTCAAAATATGTCTCATTATGAGGTCCTGGACTTAGAAGGGTTATTAGTGGATGTTCATTATTTTTTGAAACAAGCTCTCTTAACATAGTTTTAAAATCTTCTATAAATCTAATAATTTTTTTTATCTCTACATCAGGATATAACTCATTTGAGATTGAGTTCATAGTTAATCTATTTTCAATAGCATAACCTAATCCCGATGGAGATTGAGTTTTATCATTTATAAGCCAAAACTTTCCATCAGGACCCCTACTTATATCAGCTGCATAAAACTTCATAGTATAGTAATCTTTATTTTCAAAATTACAAAGTTCAGGTAAAAAATTTTTATGGCTAAAAATTATTTCAGCTGGAATAATTCCCTCTTTTATAAGGTTTTGTTCATTATATAAATCTTTAAAAATTAGATTTAGAAGTTTTGCTCTTTGTGCTAAGCCTTTTGATACTTCATTCCACTCATTTTCAGTCAAAACAAAAGGAATAGGGTCTAATTTCCAAACTCTATTAGTACCCTCAGGGTCATTATAGATATTGAAAGTAACTCCATTATCCTCTAATCTCCAATCTATCTCTTGTTGTTTTTGTTCTAATTTATCAATTCCCACTTTTTCTAAATCATCAACTATTTTTTGCCAATGCTCTTTTACATTGCAATCTTTGTCAAACATTTCATCAAAAGTAGGAGCTAATTTACAAGCATCAAAAATCGGCATCTATTTTTTTATCCACTTTTGTCTTAAATCTAAAGTATGAGGAAACTCTTTATTTTTTGGCATCTCTTTGAAATAAAGTTTTTTACTCTCTTTTGTTGTTTTTAAAGTTCTATTTGCTTCAATAGCAAAAATAGTATTACTCTCTCCACCAAGCTCTGGTTCATAATATTCAACATTACCTTGTGAGTGATTAAAATCCCAATATCTATTTATTCGTCTAGACTCAGCTTCATATGAGTTTACTGGGAAAGTATCATAACTTCTTCCTCCTGGATGTGTAACAAAATAGTTAAATCCACCAATTGATCTTGTATTCCATTTATCAATAATATCAAAAGTTAAAGGCGTATCAACTCCAATTGTTGGGTGAAGTGCTGACCATGGTTGCCATGCTTTATATCTAACACCACTTACATAAACTCCCTCAACATCAGTTGCACTTAAAGGAACTTGTATTCCATTACATGAAACAATATATCTCTCAGGATTAAAGTTTTCTATTTTTATTTGTAATCTTTCAAGTGATGAATCAACATATCTAGCTGTTCCTTGTGAACTTGACTCTTCACCTAATACGTGCCAAGGCTCAATAGCTGATCTAATTTCAACAGGCATTCCCTCAACCATAGTCATACCATGTAGTGGAAATCTAAACTCAAAGAATGGGTCAAACCAATCAAGTTTAAACTCATATCCCTCATCATTTAGATATTGAACAACACTTCTAATATCCTCTTTTACATAATGTTCAAGCAAGAATTTATCATGTAATCTTGTTCCCCATCTAACTAAATCATGTTTATACGGTCTTTTCCAAAAACAAGAAACTAAAGCTCTTACTAATAGCATTTGTAAAAGTGCCATTTGTGAGTGAGGTGGCATATCAAAGGCTCTTAGCTCTAAAATACCAAGTCTTCCTGTACTTGAATCAGGTGAATATAGTTTATCTATACAAAACTCACTTCTATGAGTGTTTCCTGTAATATCTGTTAACATATGTCTAAATAATCTATCTGTTAACCAAAAAGGAACATCTCCCTCTTCAGGTATTTGAGAAAATGCAATTTCAAGTTCATATAGATTTTCAGCTCTTCCCTCATCAACTCTTGGAGCTTGTGAAGTTGGACCTATAAAAGCACCACTAAATAAATATGAAAGTCCTGGATGATGTTGCCAAAAAGTGATTAAACTTCTAAGCAAATTTGGATTTCTTAAAAGTGGCGAATCACTAGGTTTTAAAGCCCCAATAGTTACGTGGTTTCCACCACCAGTACCTGTATGTCGTCCATCAATCATAAACTTCTCAGTTCCAAGTCTACACTGTCTTGCATCTTCATAAAGATTAAGTAAGTTATCACTTAACTCTTTCCAAGAAGTAGCAGCTTGAATATTAACCTCAATAACACCTGGGTCTGGAGTAACTTTGATTCTATCTGTTCTTAAATCATGTGGAGGTTCATAACCCTCGATAATAATCGCCATATCTAATCTTTTTGCTGTCTCTTCAATAGAAGCAATTAAATCTAAAAATGGCTCACTTTTTTCTAATGGTGGAAGAAAAACACAAAGTTTTTCATCTCTTATTTCAACACTAAGAGCTGTTCTTACGAACTCATTATATCTATTTTTAATAGTAGTTTTTTTGCTCATTTTCTTTGCTCTTTTTTGCACTGTTGGAATATACTCTCCAAGTGCTGGATAAGAGGCAAACAGGTCATTTTCAAACTCTTGTTCTAATTCAATATGTGGTTTAGCAATTAATGATTCTAAAGGAAGTCTAAGTCCAAGAGGTGAGTTTCCAGCTCCCAAAAACATATGACCTCTTCTAAACTCCCATTTTGAAGTTATCCATTTAGTTTTACCATAATTTATAGGAAGAACATATCCTACCTCTTCATTTAAACCTTTTGAAAGTTTTTCAGCAATAGTTCTTCTTTCAAGTGGATCTTTTAAATTAAACTCTAAAGGATCTATGTCTATAGGAAGTTCAGCCTCTTTCATAATATAATAAATAGGATCTTCAAAAGCTGGTACTATATTTTCATCACTAACTCCTAATACCAAAGATAGAGTTGAGATAAATTTTTTAGCATCTTCTGTTGTATATGGATATGATTTATTCATATCAGCTAAAAGTTCTGGATTTTCCCATACAGGTTTATTATCTTTTCTCCAAAAAACTGTTGTTTGCCATCTTGGAAGTGGTTCACCTGGATACCATTTCCCTTGGGCATGGTGAAGTAATCCACCACTTGTACTAGTTTTAAGTAATCTTCTTGATAAATTATTTGCTAATTCTCTTTTTAGTGGACCATCAGCTTTTGTATTCCATTGTTCTGATTCCATATCATCAATAGATACAAAAGTAGGCTCACCACCCATAGTAAGTCTTACATCATTTTTTTCTAAATCTTCATCAACTTTAAATCCAAGCTTATAAATTGCATCCCATTGCTCTTGTCTATAAGGTTTTGTAACTCTTGGTGATTCAAATATTCTTGTAACTTTATTTTCAAATTCAAACTCTGTTTCACATGTATCACTAAATCCCTCAATTGCATGGGCACTATTATAGTGTGGCGTACAAGCTAAAGGAATATGTCCCTCTCCTGCAAATAATCCACTTGTACTATCAAGTCCAACCCAACCAGCACCTGGAATATAAACCTCAGTCCAAGCATGTAAATCGGTAAAATCCTCTTCAGGGCCACTTGGTCCATCAAGAGATTTAACATCAGCCGTAAGTTGTACTAAATATCCTGATACAAATCTAGATGCAAGTCCAAGATGTCTTAAAACTTGAACAAAAAGCCAAGCTGAATCTCTACATGAACCTAATTTTTTCTCTAAGGTTGTTTTACAAGTTTGAACACCCGCTTCCAATCTTACAGTATAGTTTACATATTGGTTGATTTTTTGATTAACTTCAACTAAAAAGTCAATAATAGGCTTCTCTTTTTTATCAATACTTTTTACAAACTCTTTTAGTAATTTACCATCTTCTTCTATTTTTAAATAGGGTTTTAACTCTTGTTTTAAATCTTTTTTGTATTTAAAAGGGTAGTTTGTAGCACTATCTTCAACAAAGAAATCAAAAGGATTTAATGTAATTAAATCTGCAATAATCTCAACATCAATTGAAAACTCAGTGGTTTTTTCAGGGAAAACCAATCTTGCCATATAGTTCCCAAAAGGGTCTTGTTGCCAATTTATAAAGTGGTTTTTTGGTGTAATATTTAAAGAATAAGCCTCAATTGGTGTTCTACTATGAGGAGCTGGTCTTAGCCTAATAATATGTGGTGAAAGAGATATTGCTCTATCATATTTATATTTCGTTTTATGGGAGATAACTATTTTTAAAGACATATAAAATCCTTTTATTTTAAAGGATTATTATACTCTTTTTAAATCATTTAGTAGATTAAATAAAAAAGAGAAAATTACAAAATTTTCTCTTTTGGACTTAATTGAATTGTTTACTATTTGTATTTTCTATTATTTCAAAAGCAATACTGCTTGTTTTAACAGCAATAGCTTTTGCATCATTTGCAACTTTAGCGTTCTCTTGAGTTAGTTGGTCAATTTTAGAAATAGCTTCATTTATTTGAGAAATAGTTTTACTTTGCTCTTTTGTTGAATCAGCTACACTTCCAATTATTGTACTTGTATTTAGGATTTTTTCATTTAGTTTACTATATCCCTCAATCATCTGTTCAGAACTATTTTTCCCCTCACTAGCTTTTATATTTGCTTTTTCCACCAAAGCTTTAATCTCACGTGCAGCTTCTGCACTTCTTGAAGCTAGGTTTCTAACCTCTTGGGCAACTACAGCAAAACCTTTTCCAGCTTCTCCAGCTGTTGCTGCTTCAACAGCTGCATTTAGACTTAGAATATTTGTTTGGAAAGCAATTTGGTCAATAATAGTAATTGCTTCATTTATCTCTTGTGTCGCACTATTAATTTCATCCATAGATTTTTGTGTTTTTGTAGCTAAGGATAAGCCCTCATTTGCATAAGATAAAGTCTCTTTAGATAGAGTTTGCATCTGTGCAGCTTGTGATGAGATTTCATTTATTGAAGATGTAGTCTCTTCAATAGAAGCTGCTGTTTCTTCAATAGAAGCTGCTTGTGAAAGGGCTGAATTATTTAATTGTTCAACATTAGATGATAGAATAGTTGCATTATTACTTAAAATATCACCTGTTTGTTTATTTTCTCTTAGCATTAGGCTTATAGCCTCTCCTAAAGAGTTTATTCCATCAATTAGTTTTTTCATCTCACCATTCATATTTTGTTCAGATAATTTTGATAAATAGTTGTAGTTTGAATAGTTCTCTAGCTCTTTTAAAATATTAGTCATTACTTTTTGTTGATTCTCTAACATTTTGTTAATTGTTGAGGCAAAAGTTCTAATTTGAGGATTTGCAGGAATTGACATTACTCTATTTTCCAAATAACCTTGTTGAAGTTTATTTAAAACTAAAATAGCCTCCCCAGCACACTTCATATCTTTTTCAAGTTCTGAATCTAAAGTCTCTAGGTTTTTATTTATAAAATTTGCAATTTCACCCAATTCTCCCTTTGATTTAACATCAATATATTGAAAAGTATTTCTTTTTCTATTCATAAAATCAAAGAATGTTTCAACTCCACTTCTAATTTTTAAGATAGCATCTATAATTGTAAATGTAATATATCTTCCCAATAAAGAGGTAAATAAAAGTACTAAAATACTAAATGAAATATAAATAATTAAAGTAGATAGTGAAGACTCTTTTTTCTCTTTTGTTTTTTCTAAAATATCATTTGCTATATAATCATCTAATTGTTTTAATAGGTTTATTTTTTGAGTAATAGTTTTAAACCAATAAGTAGAATCAATTCCAAAATTACCATCTCCATTATTTGTAATAATCAATTCTCTCATTTTATTAACTTCAGCAACTGATTTATCTTCAAGTAATTCATTTTTCTTTTTTACTAATAGTTCTGTTGCTATATTTTCAAACTCATGCATATAAGCTTCTTGCATAGCAATTAAAGAGATAAATTTTGCATGTAATTCAGGAACTAATTTATTAGATGCAAAAATAGCTGAACCAACAGCTCTTTCAATTCCAGCTCTCTCTTTTGATTCTAAAAAAGAGTAATAAGCCATACTGTGTGATGTAATATCCGCATCATTTGATTGCTTAAATACTAAAGTTGTAAAACTAAGAAATTTAGTGTTTATATTTGTATAGTATGAAATAGCAGTTTTTAGTGGAATTCTAAATTAATAACATCTTCTCTTACTTTGTCTAATTTAGATAGCTCTTTGAAAATATTATTTAATTCATTTAATGAAGTTTTATTAAGTATTGATTTTACATTTGAACTTTTAATATAATCTTCCAAAAAGTTTAATTTTTCATTTGTTAAATATTTTTGCTTAGATAAAATATCAGAAAATTTTTCACCTTTACTTTCTATATAACCAGCACTTGCACCTCTTTCTTTTTGTGATTCATGAACTACATATGAAATATTGGCATTAAGTGTCATTAGAATTTCAAGTTTTTTATAACTTTGCAGTTCTTCATATTTGTTAGAGATTAGAATAAAGGCCATAAGAATTAGAGCAATAACAGGAATAATAGAGACTAAAAAAAGTTTTTGTTTGATTGGTAAGTTTTTAATATAATTCATAGTAACTCCTAGTCCATACTTTTATAAAGCTCAATTGCTTTTTCAATTTCATCTCTAGAGGCTACTTTTCTACAAGACATAAAACCTTTTGAACCATCACTTGATTCAAGTGGATAAACAGTTGCATAAACCCAATAGTAGTTATTATCTTTTGTTCTATTTTTTACAAAACCTTTCCAGATTTTACCTGCTTTTACAGTTTGCCATAAATCTTTAAATGCAGCTTTTGGCATATCAGGGTGTCTTAAAAGATTGTGAGGTTGCCCAATTAGTTCACTTAAATTGTAGTTACTTATTTCACAAAACTCATCGTTTGCGTATTTTATTATGCCTTTTTCATCGGTTTCTGAAACAATAAATGAATTGTTATTCAGAAGAATCTCTTGCCCAGCCATAGGAATACCTTTAGTTATTTTTTCAATTATATATGTAAATTTAGTATAAGTTTTCTTAAAATTATATAAAGTTGTTTAATTAAAATAATTAAGTTATTTATTGTAAACTAATATGTGTAATTTCTGTACTTGAGTTTTTAATCTTTTATAATAGTAGTAATTGACTCTTTTATTGCTAAAAGAAGTTTATCAATCTCCTCTTTTGTTTGGGTAAAATGAATAGAGACTCTTATCCAACCTGGTTTTTCATTTAACTCATTTTTATCATTAAATCCTAGTAAGTCATGTCCATAAGGTCCAGCACATGAACATCCAGCTCTAGTTTGCATACCTTTGTCATTTGAGATAATTTCACATAATTTATATGGGTCAATCTCTTTTATATTAAATGAAACAATACCTATATTATAAGAGTTTTGATTTCCATATATTACTACATTTGGAATATTTTTTAATTCACTTAAAAAGTATTCTAAAAGCTCATCTTTTCTTTTTTTTATAAAATCAAAACCTATTTCATTTCTTAGTTGATAAGCAAATGATGCTTTTATAACTTGTATTATTCCAGGAGTTCCAGCTGTTTCTCTAGCTCTTAAATCTTCATCATACTCTTGGGTTTTTTTATTTACATATTTTACAGTTCCACCACCTGCGAAACTTGGAGCTAATGAGGTATCAACTAACTCTTTTTTTATAAGTAAAAGACCACAAGAACCAGGTCCTCCTAAAAGTTTGTGAGGAGATAAATATAGTGCATCATAGTAGTTTGCATCTACATTCATATATGGTGAACTAGCAGCTGCATCTAAGCAAACAATTGCATTATAACGTCTAAGTAAGTTTGATATCTCTTTATAGCAAGTTACAATTCCTGTAACATTTGAAGCTATACAAAAAGAGCCAATTATTTCCCTATGTCTGTTCTCTTGTAGTACCTCTTTTAACTGCTTTAAATCTATTAAACCCTCATTATTTAATCCAATACGAATAACCTCACAAAGTGCTTCCCTATAACTTAACTCATTTGAGTGATGTTCATAAGGACCTACAACTATCAAAGGAAGATTTTTTTTAGCAACTGTAATTTTAAATCTTTTTATAGTTGCTGGAGGAATATAAAGACCTAATAATTCTTGAAACTTTTTTATAGCAGCCGTTGAACCACAACCTGTTGGAATAATCTCAAATCTATCATCTAAATCAAGATTTTGTTTTAGGTTTTCAATAGCCTGTTCATAAAATTTGTGTGTTTGATTTGCCATACTTGACTCTTTTGAGTGTGTATTAGCATATGTTGTTAACATATCATAAACTCTATTTTCAATAGGTCTAAATCCAAGCCCTGAAGCTGTATAGTCAAAGTAAGCACTTTTGTGCTTACCTATCGTACCATATTTTAAATAGTCTAGTTTATTACTATGTTCATTAATGAAGGGACGAAATAAACTCTTCGTCATTAATTTTCTCTTTTAAATAATTATGTAAATTTGTTTCACCACTATTTATATAGTTTTGAATAACTTTCTCAACAATTCCCTCAGCCTCTTCAGGAACAAACTTGATTTTTGTTTTTTCACCAAATGAAGATTTAGCACCCTCTAAATTTCCACCAAGAATCAGCTCAAATCCAGGAACTGTTACACCCTCACTATTTTTAACTTTAAGTCCTAAAAGTCCAATATCTACAACATGAGGATGGGCACAAGAGTTTGGACAACCATTTACAGAAATAGATACTGTCTCTTTGAAATTAGGAAATTTACTATTTAAATAATCTGCTAAATTAATCGCTTTATTTTTTGTTTCACTTATTGCAAATTTACAAAAATTTAATCCTGTACAAGAGATTGTTCTTGCTTTAAATGGATTTGGATTATAATCAATCCCAATTGTTGTTAATTCATCTGCTAAAGCTTGCGCATTTAAAGTAGGCACATCTTTTACTACAAAATTCTGTGTAACAGTTGTTTTAATAGTAGTAGCACCATGTTTTTCTAAAATATTAGCTAAATCTTCTAATCCTTTAGCTCCAATATGTCCACCATTTATTGCACAACCAATATATGATTTTTCTTTCTCTTTAGAGTCTTGAATTCCAAAGTGTTGTCTTTTTGCATAAGGAGTGTATGGAACAACAACTTCATCTTTAAACTTAATTTTTGATTTTTTTTCAACTTCTTCTTTAAACTTCTCAACTCCCCACTCTTCAATTAAGTGACCAAGTCTTGCTTTTCTTCTATTCTCTCTTAATCCATGATCTCTATAAATAGTACTAACAGCTTTAACTATAGCTAATACTTGAGATGGAGTTACAAACCCAATATGTGAAGCAACTCTTTTATTTGAAGCTAATCCACCACCAACACTTACATCAAATAAAACTTTATCAGTACAATCACAAACAACAGCTGTAAAAGATAAATCTTGTATTTCATGACCCATACAGTGTTTGTGACATCCACTAATTCCAACTTTATATTTTCTTGGTAAGTTTGATAGGTTTTTATTTCCACTAAGATATTTATTTACCTTATCAACTATTGGTCTAACATCATAAATTTCATCATGCTCTATTCCACTTACCGGACAAGTTGTTACATTTCTTGGAACATCACCTGCTGCAAATACTGTAGATAAACCAACCTCATTTAATCTTCTAAATATTTCAGGTAAATCTACAACTTTTATATAGTGAAATTGAATATCTTGTCTTGTTGTAAAATCAGCTGTTCCCCTTGCATACTCTTTTGAAATAGCTGAAACTTCTCTCATTTGTTCTAAGTTCATAGAACCATGCTCAAGTTTTACTCTTAACATAAAATATAAAGTATTATCATTTTCATCTTGGAGGTTTCTATTTTGAGTATATAAACCATACCATTTAAATCTAATAATATCTTCAGGATTAATCTCTTCTCCTAAAACAGCATATAAATATATATCTTTTAGAACATCAAGTCCATCTTTCTCTTTTTTTAGTCTCTCATTTTGTTGAGCTGCATTCTCTTTTGCCATAGCTTTTCCTATTATATCTCTTTACATTCCCACTCAGGGTAATTACTTCTAATATACGCATTAAGCTCAATTTCTGCTTTTGTATACTCTTTTGTCCCATTCTGAACACTAAATTCTGAATCTTGAACACTACTTAAAATCATACCAGCCCCTACAGTTGAGTTTGTGTATCTATCAATAATAATAAAACTTCCTGTATGTCTGTTCTCATGATATGGGTCAACTGCAATTTGTCTATCAAGTGATATTGTACATTTTGCAATATCATTTAGTTCTAATTTAGATGTATTTATCTCTTCAAAACTATTAATATCTTTTTTATACTCAATTGATTTAAATGTTCCATTTATAACAGAAGTTGCTCTTTTAATAATATAATTACTATTAAGCTCCAATGGTTTTTCATCCATCCATACAACCATCACTTCAAGTTTATTTGAAACTTGTGGAATAGAGTTAGATTTTACAATCATATCCCCTCTTGAAATATCAATCTCATCTTTTAGAGTAATAGTAGTTGCCATTTGAGCAATTGCTGTTTCCATAGTCTCAACAGGTTCATCTTTTCCTATAGGTCTTAAATCTTTAATATCATTTGATACAATTGATTTTACAACTGAGGTTTTTCTTGATGGTAAAACTGTAATCTCATCACCAACACTAATACTACCACTAGCAATAGTTCCACAAAAACCTCTAAAATTAAGGTGAGGTCTACTTACATATTGAACAGGTAATCTAAAGTCACTATTTTCATCTTTATGGATATCAACACTATCCAATAATTGCATTAATGCTTTCCCTTTATACCAAGCACATTTAGGTGAATTTGTTAAAATATTATCTCCATCTAAAGCTGATAAAGGAATATAGCTAAAACTTATGTCACTATTATGTGGAAGATTAGGAATAATTTCTTCATAATCTTTTTTTATCTTTTCAAATACCTCTTGTGAGAAGTCTACTAGGTCCATTTTATTAATTGCTACTATTAAATTTTTAATTCCAAGTAAGCTTGCTATAAAAGAGTGTCTTTTTGTTTGTGTTAAAACACCCTGTCTTGCATCAATTAAAATAATAGCTAAATCAGCCGTACTAGCACCCGTTGCCATATTTCTAGTATATTGTTCATGACCTGGAGTATCTGCAATAATAAACTTTCTTTTTTCAGTAGAGAAAAATCTATAAGCCACATCAATAGTAATACCTTGTTCTCTCTCACTTGCTAATCCATCAACTAAAAGTGCTAAGTCAATCTTATCACCTGTAGTACCTGATTTTTTACTATCTTTTTCAATTGCTGCTAATTGGTCTTCAAATATCATTTTTGAATCATAAAGTAATCTACCAATTAAAGTAGATTTTCCATCATCAACTGATCCACATGTTATAAATCTTAATATCTCTTTATTCTCATGCTCTTTTAAATATTGTTCAATATTCTCTGCTATTAAATCTGATTGGTGTGCCATAAAATTTTACTCCGTTAAATTTTTAGTATTATGTATTAAGTGTTAGGTGCTAAGTTTTAGGAGCAAAGTATTTGTAAATTTCAACACTTATTCTACAAGACTTTTTCCAAACATCAAGTTTTTCACATTTCAAATTACTTTCCTCCTAACACTTAGCACTTAACACCTAACACTATTTTTAATCTCCGATTAAAAATACCCCTCTTGTTTCTTCTTCTCCATTGATGCATCACCATCACTATCTATAAGTCTACCTTGTCTTTCACTAGTCGTACAAATCAACATCTCTTGAATAATCTCAGGCAAGGTTGAAGCTTCACTGTTAACTGCACCTGTTAGGGGATAACAACCAAGTGTTCTAAATCTTACTTTCTCTTTTTTTGCAGTTTTTCTAAGCTCTTCAGGCATTCTTTCATCATCTACCATGATTTTTGTACCCATATACTCAACTACTTCTCTCTCTTTTGAAAAATATAAATCAGGAATAGGTATAGCTTCTAAATAGATATATTGCCAAATA
>CBFIGT010000026.1:0-23785 GCA_965662175.1 Arcobacter sp.
AGTTTGAAGTTCGCAAAACTCTCTTAAAGATAAAACTCCTAAAGTATGAATAACAGCTCGTCTTGATAAATCTACAAGTGAATTTTCTATTTGTAAAACTGATGAACCACTGAATAAAACTTGTAAATCAAAAACATCATAAATAGCTTTTAAACTATTGGAAAAGTGACTATTTTTATGTATTTCATCTATAATAAAAAGTTTTCCACCTCTTGCATAAAATGCTTCAGCAATATCATATAAAGATTCGCCACTCATAGCTGGATGGTCACAACTTACATAAAGTATTTTTGAATTTGGCAGTTTTAAACTTTTTGCATATTGTAAAAGAATAGTACTTTTACCAGTACCTCTTGCACCTTTTATACCTATTAATTTACTATTAAAATCAATTTGTGAATAGAGATATCTTTTATAATTTGGAATATCTCTTGATAAAATTTGAGTTGATATTCTTTGTAGTGTTTCTAAGTTCATAATTTACTCTTATTATTAAATCTATTTTATAATAATAACTACTTTATTATAAAATAGAGTTTATAATAACTTTACTCAGTCAAAAGTGACTGAGTGAGTTTTTATACGTCTAGGTGTTGTACATCTTTTGCATGTTCTTCTATATAGTTTCTTCTAGGTTCTACTTCATCACCCATAAATAGTGTAAATGTATCAGATGCAACTACAGCATCATCAATAGTAACTCTTAGAAGTCTTCTAGCTTCAGGAGTCATAGTTGTTTCCCAAAGTTGCTCAGGGTTCATCTCCCCAAGACCTTTATATCTTTGAATATATGCACCTTTTTTAGCTAATGATTCAATTTCATCTAAAATATCTAATAAATCTCTACCATCAAACATTGAGATATCTCTATCAATTAGTTTATTATAAATAAATGTAGCTTCACTAAAATATGGCGAGGCAAAAAGTTCATCATCAATAATTAACTCTTCCAATCCCTCTTTAGTTTGTACAAAAAGTTGAATTTTTTCGCTACTAATATTTTTAGATAAGATGTTATAACCTTTAGCTTCTAAGAACTCTTTTACAACATCATAAAGTGCTGTGAATTCTAGTTTTACTAAATCAGCATTTTCAATTAAGTGTTTTAAAACCTCTACTAAAGAGTATCGTTTTTCAAGTTGTTGAAGCATACTTCTATATCTAGAAACTGTTTTAAATAAATCTACTAAATCATTATATCCTAAACCTTTAAACTCAAATGATTCTAAACCATTTTCTATTAAAAAGCTAGATAATGCCATATCATCTTTTAAATATGTCTCATTTTTACCTTTTTTATATCTGTATAAAGGTGGTTGAGCAATATATAAATAACCTTTTTCAATAACTGGTCTTAAAAATCTAAAGAAGAAAGTTAAAAGTAGTGTTTGAATATGAGAACCATCAACATCCGCATCGGTCATAATAATTACTTTGTGATATCTAATCTTTTCATCATCAAAATCTTCACCAATACCACAACCAAGTGCTGTAATAACATTTCTAATCTCATCAGATTTTAAAATCTTATCAAGTCTTGATTTTTCAACATTTAAAATCTTACCTTTAAGTGGTAAAATTGCTTGATAAACTCTATCTCTTCCTTGTTTTGCAGAACCACCCGCTGAATCCCCTTCCACCAGGTATAACTCTCTAATAGCTGGGTCTTTTGATTGACATTCAGCTAATTTACCTGGAAGTGTTCCAACTGTCATTGCATCTTTTTTTCTAGTTAAATCCCTAGCTTTTTTTGCAGCTTCACGTCCTCGTGCAGCCATTAATGCTTTTTCCATAATAGCTTTAGCTTGTGCAGGATTCTCTTCAAAATATTTATCTAACATATCACCTGTTAGTTTTTGACAAATAGGTTTTACATATGATGAACCTAATTTACCTTTTGTTTGTCCCTCAAATTGTGGTTCAGGCACTTTTACAGATACAATTGCAATAAGACCTTCTCTTACATCATCACCTGTAATTTTTGTATCTTTTTCTCTAGCTGCTGCATTTGCATTTAGATATTTAACTATTGATCTTGTAAGTCCAGCTTTAAAACCAGCTTCATGTGTTCCACCATCTATTGTTCTAATATTATTTACAAAAGATAGAGTTTTTTCTGTATAAGTTGAGTTATACATAAGTGCAATATCAACCTCTACATCATCAACTTTATCTGAAAATGCAACTGCATCTGAAACAGCTGTATCTTTATTTAAATCTTCAGCAAACTGTTTTATTCCACCCTCAAAATGGTAAACTTCTTTTACATTTTTTACTTGGTCATCTAAAGTAATAGAGATAAATGAGTTAAGATAAGCAACTTCTCTAAATCTCTTTTTTAATATTTCAAAATCATAAGTATTAACTTCAAAGATAGAATCATCAGCTAAAAATTCAATAGTAGTTCCTGTTTTTCTAGGACTATCTCCAATAACTTCTAAAACACCTTGAGGAATACCACATTTAAACTCTTGATAATGTATTTTTCCTTCTCTATAAATAGTCATTTTTAGATGTTTCGATAAAGCATTTACAACAGAAACCCCAACACCATGTAGTCCACCTGATACTTTATATGTATCTTTATCAAATTTTCCACCTGCATGTAAAACTGTTAAAACAACAGTTGCAGCACTTATATTTTCAGTTGGATGTATTGATGTTGGAATACCTCTTCCATCATCTTCAACTCTTATCCAATGCTCTTTTGTCATTGTAATTTTTATATTTCTACAATATCCTGCCATCGCTTCGTCAATAGAGTTATCAACAACTTCATAAACCATATGGTGTAAACCATTGATGTTTGTATCACCAATATACATACCAGGTCTTTTTCTAACAGCTTCAAGACCTTTTAAAACTTTAATATTACTAGCGCCATACTCTTGACTCATTTATTGTCCTTTATTTTTCTAATACGATTGGCATTACAATTGTAAAAAATTTATCATCTTCTAAATAAAATGGTAAATTTGATTCATTGAATCCAATAGTGATATTTTCATTATTTGACATACTTAAGAAGTCTAATAAATATTTTGCATTTACGGCTAAATAGAACTCATTTTCAATATTTAAATTAATATCAATTTGAGTTTTTGATTCTGTATCTTCATCTAATGATTCAAATATTATAGTCCCAGGTGTAAAGGTAATTTTAATATTTGAAAATAGTGATGTTACTAATTTAATAGATTCTATTAACATAGCTTTTGGTAAAGATAGATTATATTTTAATGTATTTGGAATAATTCTCTCATAATCAGGAAATTTTCCATTTATTAATT
Source organism: Arcobacter sp. (assembly GCA_965662175.1). Taxonomy (GTDB): domain Bacteria; phylum Campylobacterota; class Campylobacteria; order Campylobacterales; family Arcobacteraceae; genus Arcobacter. Next base: position 3,291 of record CBFIGT010000026.1, read on the forward strand.
TTGTAAAAAATTTATTATTCTCTGTTTGTACTACTAGGTTTGTATCATCATAAGAAATTTTTGCATCATCTAAGAAAAGTTTTTGAATCTCTATAATTGCTTTTTTAGGAATAATAAATTGAGACTCTTTATTAGCCATATTTTGTAAATATGAGATTGCTAATCTTCTAGTATCAGTTGCTACAAAATTTATTTTAGAATTTTTAATATCAATTAAAGCACCATTTAATTCAAACTTAGGATTGTTGTTATCAATTGCAGGTGTAATTTTTCTAATAGAGTTAATTAAATTAATAGTTGATATATCTAAATTATGAAGCTCTTTATTTGTATTTAAATTTGGATATTCATTTGCATCATACATAGGTAATTTAAATGTTGATCTATTTTGTTTGATAATAAGATTATTATCAACTGTTTCAATAATAATATTATCACCTTTCAATCTTTTTATAATACCTAATAAATTACTTCCATTTACAGTTCCTTTTCCATCAGTGCACTCTTCTATTTTATCTACATAAGATTCTAAACCTATTTCATAATCTGTAGCTTTTAATATTAGTTTAGAGTTTAATACTTCAATATATATATGAGAAGTAATAGAACTAGAATCTTTTTTTTCCAAAAATGGTTGCATTGAAGAGATTATATTTTCAAAAACATTTTTTGCAATGATAAATCTCATTTTATCCCCTTTATATTTCTTTTTTAATTAGTGGTAGTAGTAGTCTATGTGAATAGATGAAAACATTAGATTTGATTCGATTTGCTAGGGCTTAGAGCCATTGAACAAAAATCAATTAATATTCACATCTATTCACATAAAAGTTTAAAACTTTTTTTAAACTACTAAAATCAATCCTTATTTAATATCTTATTTTTCAAGTTTTCGATGATTAATTTAAAATTTTCATCTTTTTCAATTAGCTCATTTGCTTTTTTAATATTATGAGAAATTGAACTGTGATCTTTCATACCTAAAAACTTTGCAATATCAGGCATAGAGTTGTGTGTTAACTCTCTTGCTAGATATATTACAACTCGTCTTGCATTTGCAACTGTTGCTGTTCTTTTTTTAGATTTGATGTCACTTGGTTTTATATTTAATTCATTTGCTACAATAGCAATAATATCAGGTAGTTTGATATTCTCTTTTGTCTCTTTAATTTGCTCTTTTAATAAGTTTTGAACCATTGCTAGGTTTATTTCTTGATTTAATAAAGAAGCACTTGCATTAATTCTAATTAAAACACCCTCTATTTCTCTAATTGAGTTATCTAAATTTGTAGCTATATAGTTTATAATCTCTCTTGTTAGATTAATACCATTTAGTTCTGATTTTTTTTCAATAATAGCAATTTTTGTTTCAAGCCCTGGAATTTGTACATCAGTTGTTAAACCCCATTCAAATCTTGATTTTAATCTATCAACAAGTCCTGCAATTTGTGATGGTAATCTATCACTTGTCATTACTATTTGTTTTTCTGCATTATGAAGTTCATTAAAAGTGTGGAAAAACTCCTCTTGAGTTTGCTCTTTTCCACTTAAAAACTGGATGTCATCGATTAAAAGAACATCACATTTTCTATATTTTCCTCTAAAATGCTCCATATTTTTATTTTTGATTGCAAAGGTAAAATCATTCATAAACTGTTCAATAGTTACATAAATAACTGTTTTTTCATGCTCTATTGCATTATTACCAATTGCTTGTAAAAGGTGAGTTTTACCAAGTCCTGTTCCACCATAAATAAATAGTGGATTATATTGAACACCTGGTTTTTTAGCAACTGCCATTGAGGCATTATAGGCCATTTGATTTGATGGACCTACAACAAAAGAGTCAAAAGTATAAGATGGATTTAGAATTGTACTCTCAATCTCACTTTTTTCAATTTTCTCTTTTATTATCTCTTTTTTTGTTTTCTTTTCACCAGCTATTTTAATCTCAATTGATGGCTTAGTTCCATCAATCATTTCAAAGCAGTGTTGTATGATTTTAGAGTATTTACTTTTAATCCAATTAGCTATATATTTGTTTGGAACTTCAAATACAGCAATATTTTCATCTGAAGATATTTTTTTGTACGAAAGCTGTTTTAGAAATCTGTTATAATCAATTTTTGTAGTTTCTTCTTGTAAAACTGATAGTATCTCTTTATTTGTCATAAATAATAAACTCTTTTTTTTAATAATTGCTAAATATTATAGCTAAAATTTTTTAAATTTACTAAAGTTTACTCTTTATAAAACTATTTTTTATATTTTAAAACATAAAAAACACAAAATAAAGATAAATCTTGTTGAATAAGTAATGAATATCTATGTGAATAACTTTAAAATTTAAGTGAAGTTTTATGTAAGATGTACGATTATATGTGAATTTGTTAGAGTGAATAAAATAAAATAGGAAAATGTGAATAAAATTGAAAAAGAAAATATTAGGAATAGATCCAGGTACTATAAATTGTGGATATGCAATCATTGAAAAAGAGAATAGAGAGTTAAGATTATGCGAAGCTGGACTTATAAAAATAAAAAGTAAAATATTACAAGAGCAGATTGTGGAGATGATTGAGGGTTTAGATTTAATATTTAATAATCATAAAATCGATGAAGTTGCTATTGAAGATATGTTTTATGCTTTTAATCCAAAAACAGTTATAAAACTTGCTCAATTTAGGGGAGCTATTTCACTAAAAGTTTTACAAAATTTTGGTAATTTTGCTGAATATACACCTTTGCAAGTAAAAAAAGCGGTTACAGGAAATGGAAAAGCTGCAAAAGAGCAGGTTGCTTTTATGGTAAAAAGATTACTTGGAGTTAAAAAAGAGATAAAACCTTTAGATATAACTGATGCAATTGCAATTGCATTAACTCACTGTCAAAGACTTAAATAAATTTTACAAATAATTAATTTTTGATTATAATTTCTATTCTCAAAAAGATTAGGAAAAATATGAAAAGAATTGGAATTTTATCATCGCACAATGGAACAGGATTTTTAGCTATACAAGAGGCTTGTGAAAAAAAAATATTAGATGCTCAAGTTGTTGCTGTAGTATCAAACAATAGCGAAGCAAATGTTTTGGTTAAAGCTTCTTTAAAAAATATTCCGAATTTTATAATTAATTCTAAAAAATATCCAAATGAAAATTTAGATTTAAAAATTGCAAATTTATTTAAAGAGTTCAAAGTTGATTATATATTTTTATCAGGATATATGAAAAAAATAGAAAAAAATTTATTGGAAAATTTTAATAATAAGATTATAAATTCACATCCAGCACTTTTACCAAAATTTGGTGGAAAAGGTATGTATGGAAGATTTGTTCATGAGGCTGTTATAAAAAGTGCTGAAAAAGAGTCGGGTTGTACTTTACATTTTGTAAATGAAAATTATGATGAGGGAGAGTATATCCTTCAAAAAAAGATAGTTTTAGATGAAAATGAAACAGTTGATTCTTTAGAAAATAAGATTAAAGAGCTTGAAAAAGATATTATAATTGATGGTATAAAAAAACTTATTTCAATTTAGCTTTTAATTATTTTTTTAATATAATATATGCAAAATCAATAGGGTTTGGAGTATTTATGAAGTTTTTAGTTTGTGACGATTCAAGAATGGCAAGAAAAATGTTAATAAAATCTTTAGTTAATCTAAGTAGTGAAACTAATGAAATAATTGAAGCTTCAAATGGATTAGAGGCTATTGAAGCTCACAAAAACTTCTCTCCAGATTTAATATTTATGGATTTAACAATGCCCGAAATGGATGGTTTTGAGGCAGTTAAAAATATTTGTGAAAGTGATAAAGATGCAAAAATTATTGTAATAAGTGCTGATATTCAAGAGGGTGCTATGAAAAAAGTAAAAGAGAATGGAGCATTAGGATTTATAAAAAAACCTGTTAATAATGAGAGTTTAAAACAGATTCTTGATAAATTAAAGGTTATATAAATGCAAATTAATCTTTTAAATGAAGACCAAGAAGATTGTCTTCAGGAGTTAATGAATATCTCTTATGGTTCAGCAACAGCATCTGTTGCAGCTATTATTAATAAGTTTGCACAATTGAGTATTCCAAAAATTATTACAATTAGTTCTGAAAATTTTAGAGATTATATAGAAAATAAAATAGAAGAGCATGCTGCTTGTTATTTGGTTAGTCAACTACTTGATGGAAAACTTTCAGGTGAAAATCTATTTATAATAAGTGATAAATCTTTAAAAAACTTAGCTTTAGAGTTTGATTTGGAAGAGGATGAAATCGATGAGGATGAGTTAAAAGATGTAGTGCTTGAAATTACAAATATAATCTCTTCATCTACTTCAGGAAAGTTAGCAGAGCTTATAGGTACTGATGTACTTTTTTCACCACCTGATGTAAAAAAAATTGAATCTATTGATAATATAGATAATCATTATGAAATAGAGTATAAGCATGTAATAATTATTTCAACATTAATAGCATTTGAAGAGCAGAATATTAGTGCGGAATTAATAATGATGTTAAAAGATGATTCAATGAATTTTTTAAAAGAGTCCCTTGATAAAATTATGGAAGAGTATTAAAAATGAATATCAATAATAATATAATATTTAATACAATTGATAATGGAATTATCTTATTAGATGAAAATCTAAATATCAAAGCTTGGAATAAATGGCTTGAGATTAAAACCACAATAAAAGAAGAAGATTTATTAGACAAAAATATATGTGAAGAGTTCTCTTATATAAATGAAAAAAGATTAAGAAGAAAAATAAAATCAGTACTTGTAACAAAAAGTGCATCCTATTTTAGTATAGAACCACATGAATATTTAATTCAAATAAAATCTAATATTTTGATTGGCAAGATATTTGAATATATGAGACAAAATATTACAATTGTTCCCTATGATTTAGAAAAAAAGATAGTTTGTTTATATATATATGACCATACAAAACTACATGAATCAAATGAAAAATTAAAAAAATTAAATTTGGAGCTAAAAGAGTTATCTACAAAAGATTTTTTGACTCAACTTTATAATAGAAGATATTTTTCAGATACAAGTTCAAGAATGTTAAGTTTAGCCCTTAGACATAATCATCATATTTCTGTAATAGTTTCTGATATAGATAATTTTAAAAAGATAAATGATACCTATGGCCATGCTACAGGTGATAAGGTTATTATCTCTTTAGCTAATATTTTAAAAGAGAATAGTAGGCAAAGTGATATTGTTGCTCGTTATGGTGGTGAAGAGTTTGTTATTTTACTTTATGATACCTCAATTAATGATGCACAAAAAATAGCTGAAAATATTAGAACTTATGTGGAAGCAACTGAATTGATTACAAATAAAAATAATTTAAAATATACATTAAGTTTGGGTGTTGCTGAGTATGAAAAAGCTAACGACAAAGATATTGAAAATACAATTAATAGAGCTGATAAAGCATTATATAAAGCAAAAATAAATGGAAAAAATAGAGTTGCTGTAAGTTTATAACTTTGGTAATGACCAATGTTTATAATAAGCAACTAAACGTAAAATAACACCAAAGCTAAATAAAATAGTTATATTTAATATATTTATTTCTTGAAATATATGTAAAATATACATAATAAGTCCAACTATGATTGCAATAGTTCCATAAAATTCACTAACTAATATGGATGGAACCCTATTTATTAAAATATCTCTAATAGTCCCGCCACCAACAGCTGTTAAAAAAGAGAGTATTAAAACACCTAAAAAGTTAAACTCGTTTTCCAAAGCAATAATAGAACCTGTTATTGCAAAAGATACAAGACCAATTGCATCAGAAATTATAAAAGCTGTTTTACCCTCAAAATCAGGAATTTTATGAAGCTTAAAAATCAAAGATAAAAAGACAGTAGAAATAACTAAAATAACAGGTAGAGTTTCTGTAAAAATATAAGGGGTTTTATTGGCAATTGTATCTCTAATCATTCCTCCACCAAGGGCAGTTAAAAAAGCTGAAATAAATATACCTAAGATATCAAGTTTATAGTGAACAGCAATTAAAAAACCACTAGCCGCAAAACAAATAATACCAATAATATCTGCAATTTCTAATGCTGTCATTTATTATCAAACCTTTTTATGTAGTTTTTAAAATAGTTGGAATTATACATAATTTAAGATTTGAAATTGATTTTAAAAATATTATTCTTTTCTTTATAGATATATTTTAATTTAAATGAGTGTTTGTAGATAATTTTATTTACAATACTAAGTCCTAGACCAAAACCATCCCTTTGTGATAACTCTTGGGTAAAAGGTTTTAAATAATAGTCTAACTCTTTTGAGAGTTTTTTTCCACTATTTATTACTGATATTTCATTATTTGAAGCTTTTATTATTATTGGAAATGAGTCTGTGTATTTAAGTGCATTATCTATTAAATTTTTTAAAGCCATTGATAAATAATCTAAATCACCATTAATTTTGAAATCTTCGTCTAGTTGCAATTTTATTTTTGATTCATCATCTATGTATAGTTTTCCTAGAGACTCTATTATTAGAGTCTCTGCACTAAAGCTACTAATATTTAGTTTTGAAGAGTTTAATTTTTCTAATTTTATTAATTCATTTGTTAAAATTTCTAAGTCAGAAAAAATCTTTTTAAGAAGCTCTTTTTGGGAAAAATCATCTATTTTTTCTATGGCAAATTTACCTTTTGCTATTGGAGTTCTTAGTTCATGTCCAATATCTCTTAAAAGTTCTTCTCTTGTTTTTATTAAATCTTCTAAATTACTTGCCATTTGATTAAAGGTTTTGGCTAAAACTCCTATTTCATCATTTGAGTTTATATGAACTCGTCTACTTAAATCGCCTTTCGAAAAACTCTCAATCTCTTTTGTTATTTTTTTTAGTGGTGATAAAAGTTTTAGAATATATAAAAAGATTAGTAGTAATACAAAAATATCTAAAAAGATAAGAAGATTTAATCTAAACTTTTCATTTAGATTTTTTTCATCTTGAGTTTTTAAAATATACTCTTCATCTAAATATTTTAGATGAATTATAAACTCATCTTCGAGGGATTCTTGAAATATTGAAATAAAACCAAAAGTATGATTTTTATGATAAAAAATATCTTTTTCCTTATCTTTTAATTTTTCTAAAACTCTTAGTTTATGTTCATTTATTAATTGAGTTACTAATTCTTCATTATCAATATTTTCAAAAAGTTCATTTGCAATTTTTAAATATTTATCTTTTATTAAACTCTCTACTCTTTGTGAATTAATATTATCAATCCAAAATCCTATTATGGACATAAGAATAAAACTAATAATAAAAAGAGCTGATATTTTTTTTGATATTGACATATTAACTCACAAATTTATAACCCACACCCCAAACAGATTTTATATATTTGGGATTTTTAGAATCATCACCAATTTTATATCTTATATTTGAAATGTGTACATCTATTGTTCTATTTTTTGTATTTTCATCAAGTGACGTTGCATGTAGTATTTGTTCTCTTGAAGAGATTTTATTTAGGTTATTTATTAAAAATATAAAGATTTCAAACTCTATTTTTGTAAATTCTATAGGATAGTTATCAACACTTACTTGGCGGTTCTCTTTATCAATAAAAAAATCTCCAATTGTGATTTTATTATTTGAACTTTTTTTTAAAATATGCTCTATTCTTAAAACTAACTCCCTTGGTTCATAAGGTTTTGCTAAATAATCATCAACACCTAACTCAAAACCATGTATTTTATTTCCAATATCACCTCTTGCACTTGAGATAATAACTGGAATATCTTTTATTTTCTTAAGTTTTTTAAAAACATCAAAACCATCCATAATAGGAAGCATCAAATCTAAAATAACAATATCATAGTTTTGATTTTTAGAAAACTCTTCTAAGGCATCTTTTGGATTATCAAAGGCTTGGCAAATAAAATCATAATCTTTTAGATAATCCACAATCAAGTTTTGCATTTGTAAATCATCTTCTATTAGTAAAACTTTTCTATTCAACTCTCCACTCCTTTAAAAAATAAGAGAATTTCTCTTTTTGTTCTTTATTTAAAATTTTATGTATATTTTGAATATTTTTTAACTCTAAATCTATGGCATGAGACTCTATTTCTTTAGCTATTTTTTTATATTTATTTGTATCAATATTTTCATTTTTGACTAAAAAAGCTAACTCTTGCTCTTTTTTATTTTTGTATTCATAAAATTTTTTGTACTCTTTTTTGTAGTTTATTAATATGTTTTTTAATTTTATTCTTTGTTCTTTATTAAGTTCAAGGTAGTCAAAATTTTTGTAAAGATGATGTTTTGAAGAGTTATAATATTGATTTTTATATTTTTCAAATCTTTCATCATGATAATCATCATCCGCAAAAAGGTTAAAGCATATAATTAAACTACATAAAAGAGCTAATATCTTTAATTTTATCATCTTCAATTAATCCTTTTTCAATATCACTATGGCAAGCTTTACAGTTTGCTTTGCTTTTTATATCTTTATGTAAAAAAACTCTTTTTGGAATCTTTTTATGAACATTTTTCCAAAAGTTTGTTTGACTTATGGCTATTATATCAATATTCTCTTTTGAGTTTAGAATTTTTACACTAGCCTCTTTTTTTGATTTTTCAGCACTAAAATTTACTAAAAAATCAAGTATAGTTTTTGTATCATTTTCATCTAAAGAAGCATCATCACCAAAATGATTTTCTAAATCAGCCATTAAAATTTCCCAAGATCTTTTAGCTAAAAGATTGGGAGGGATACAGAGTGTGACACGATGCACACTCGGAAACAAAAAGTTCATTTTGTTTTTCATAATCAATTGGCTCATATGAAGAAGCTACGAGAACATTTTTTGGATTTAATATATTAAAGATAAAAAAACTAACTAATAAAGCTAAAAATATAAATGCCACAAATCTTTGAAAAATAGATAATTTAATACCTACATTTTCTTCATCACTTTTTTTATAACCTGTAATAATTGAGTTTAATGTTTCATGTTTTTTATGAAGTACTCTATCACTTATAACCCCTCCAATATGAGCTACTAAAAGTATTATAAAAAGTGTTGATAAAAACTCATGGATAGCTTCGAATAGTTCCATTTTTTTAAAAAGGGAGTCATTTAAAAATGAAGTTATACCTTTTCCTTCTTGTATTCCAAAAGCTAAAATACCTGTTATAATTGTAAAAAAGCATACAAGTAACATAGCTATCATCACATATGAAGCTAGGGGATTGTGTCCTATATATTTTTGTTTCTCTTCAAAAAGATTATTTAAAAAATCTTTTACATTATTTTTACCTATTGGAAAATCAGAAAATCTTGAGTATTTTGGACCTAATATGCCCCAATAGAATCTAAAAACTAAAAGTATTAAGATTGCATAACCAAGAATAGCATGATAATCCAACCATCTATCTTCATCTCCACTAATAAAAGCAAATAAAATAAATAAAGCAAAAAGAGCATGAAAAACTCTAGTAGGAAGAGACCAAATATATACTTTATTCATATTAATCCTCCCATCTTCCGTAATTTGGAATTATGATATCTCTTTCACTATAAATTCCCTTTTGGGCTGTTGTATGACAAGCTGTACAGTTAAAAAGTCCCTTTACTTCATCTTGACTAATAAGGGATGGTCTGATTTCATCATGTTTTCTAATCATATATGGAGTTTTTGAGATGGATTCTGGAATATCACCTTTTTTGATACTATTTACTATTTTTCTACTTCTTTTATAGTTCATAGCTTTTTCAGCACTGTTTTCATTTAGATAATCACTAATGATTTTAAAATCAGCATTATCAAGTGAGGCATCTGTTTGAAAGTGATTTTCTAAATTTGCCATTATTTTGTTCCAAGAGTTTGAGGGTAAAAGTCCTGCTTGATAGGCAAAGTGACAAGCGCTACACTCGTTTTTATAGGTCTCATTTGTTACAGGTTTTACATCAGCTGCAAAAATAGATAGAGTAAATAGTGTTAAGAATACTAAATTTTTCATATTAATCCTTTGATAAGATGTAAGTAATTACATCCCCTTTTTCTTTTGCTGTTCCAACTCTGTTATATACATCATTGAAATTTCTTTTTAGCCATTTTTCCATATCTTTTAAGTCTGTTAATCTTTTGGGATTTGCTTTAGGAGATAGTGGTTTTATCTCTTTTCCTGTAAAAAAGTTTTTTCCTGATTGTGATAAGTTTATTCCATGGCATGAGGTACAAGATATCTCTTTACCTTTTTTGCCAATATGTTTTGATGTGAAAATCTCTTCACCTTTTTTTACATCAAAGTTTGTAAAAGTAGGTTCAGCTTTTTGAACTTCTTGTTTTAAACTATTTAAATAATCCTCAACTACTGAGGCGTTTGATAGTGAAATTATTAGTGTTAAGAAAAATATAAATTTCATAGTGGTCCTTCTCTTTTAATACCAAAAGTATAAAAGAAAAGATTAAATTACTTTAGTGGTTTCTCTTTACAATTTCTTTACAATTTAGAGATAAGTATAGCTCCCCACGTTATAAGAAATATAAAAATACTAATAAAAACAACAGCACTTCCCACATCTTTAGCCCGACCTGCCATTTGATGATGTTCTAAGGTTACTAAATCAACAAGCCTTTCAATAGCACTATTTATAGCTTCAGCTAAGGGCATTCCCATAAGTGTAATAAACATCAAAAGTTTATTTGTTAAACTTGTATCAATTATAAAAATAGTTGGCAATAAAACTATTGTAATTATTAATTCAATTTTAAATGAAGTCTCTGTTTTTATTAAATCAACTAAGCCTTTTAGGGCATAAGATGTATTTCTGAAAAAGTTATATTTAGGTTGATTTCTCAAGTTGTTTCCTTTTGTATTATTTTTGCCAATATTAAGATTATAAGCCAAGCTATAACCATGGTTATAATTGTATGACTTAAAAAATGATCACCAATTAACATCTTATAAGTTCCCATACTCCACCCAATACTAAGGGCAAAGAGTAAAGCAATTATTTGATTTTTTCTTTTTTTAAAAAGAAAAAATAGTGCCATAAGTGCAAAACCACCACTTGCATGACCTGCTGGCCAACATTTGATTTTAGAGTTTTGTATAAACTCTTTAGGATATGAATCAAAAACTTTGATATTTGGATAATCTCCTCCAAAGTACTCTATATTTTTTGGACAAGGGGTATTTGAAACAGCTTTTAATGAACCAATTGCTAAAGGTACTATTATTGAGGCTAAAATAACTATTATTAGACCCTTTTTATAGTTTTTTATAAGCTCTTTTTTTCTAAAAAAGATTAAAGAAAAAAGAAGCACTAATGCAAAAATAATAAGTAGTTTTTTTATACCATCATAAAAAATAAACTTTAAAATAGCTTCATCTCTATTTAAAATCCAACTATTTGTATTTAGTATAAAAAACTTTTCTTGTACTAAAATATCTAAAGATGTTAACTCAAATAAAGCTATAACAACTAGTAAAAAAATAGTTGTTACAAAAATCTGCTTATTGAGATTTTTTAGCATCATTTAAAATATCCAACTCTTTTTTATAAATCTCTGTTTCAACTTCAAAAAAGCCTAAAAGAGTGTGAAAAAGATTATCTTGAGAGAACTCTTTGTGAGAGTATGATTTTAGTTTTTCCACATCAATATCCTCTTTTATATCTCCTTCCCCAAACCACATAAATGAAGCCACATGTTTTTGTTCATCAGGTGCCATAAAATATGGCATTCCATGTAAATAAAGACCATTTTCTCCCAAACTCTCTCCATGGTCACTCATATAAATCATTGCTGTTTCATGGGTTTTTGAATATGGTTTTAAAAAATTTATTGTTTTTGATAAGAAATAATCTGTATAAAGTATTGCATTATCATAAGCATTACTTACCTCTTCTTGTGTACATTGTTCAAGTTGATTAGTTTTACAAACAGGTGTAAATTTTTCGAACTCTTTTGGATATCTTTTATAGTAAGCAGGTCCATGATTTCCCATTTGGTGAAGTACAATTAATATATCTTTATTTCTGTTTTTTTCAATATATTTATCAAGACCAACTAACATTCCCTCATCTCTACACTCTTCATCACATATTGTATTTGTATTGGGATTTCTAAAATCTTCAAATAAAACTCTGTTGGCAACTCCTTTAGAACTAGAGTTATTATCTCTCCATAATATTTCAATATCTTTTGTATTGTATAAAACATCAATAATACTTTGAGTAGTAATACCTTTTTTATAACTATACTCATCACGATTATAAATAGAGAACATGCATGGAACTGAGTGAGCGGTTGATGTTCCACATGAGTACATATTAGAAAAATTAACTATATCCTCTTTTTTTAAAAGTGGATTTGTCTCTTTTTTATATCCATTTAGTGAAAATCTATCAGCTCTTGTGGCTTCTCCCACAACCATAATAATCAACTCTTTTTTATCAACTTCATCATTTGTTCTTTTTATTTTGGCATCAACTCCAATCTTTTCTAGAGTAATTGGACCACTATTAATAGTTTTATTTATATAGTTTCCAATACTATAAATCCAATATATAGGATTTACATGATATCTCAAAGGCTTGTGCTCTCTAAAAAATGAGGTATAAAACTTACTAAAAGAAAAAATAATAATTAAAATAATAGCAAGAGAAATTACTATATTTTTTATTTTTAAGATAAACTCTTTGCCAAAAGTTTTATACTCTATATTTGCTTTATATATAAAATAAGAGGGTAAAATCCCTAAAAAAAGAACATAAGCAATAAGTTGTAAACTAAATAAATCACTAGATTCTGCTAAATTTGTTTGTAAAGAGTTTCTTATCATTTCATCATCAATAACCACATGATAAGTATCCATAAAGTATGCCGTAAATGCTGAGGTGATAGTTACTAGTATTAAAATTGGTTTTGTTGTATATTTTGAAGAAAATAGTGTAAATAAAAATGTAATTAATGAGACTAAAACTATAGCCAAAGATATTATATAAACTATATTTATTCCCTCAAAAGGATAAGTATCTATAACATTTTTAAAAAATGAACTATTGTAAAAAGCTGTTAAAAATATAGCTGTAAAAAGTATAAGTTTATATTGGGAAAAGTTTTTCATATTGCTCCTAAGTTTGTTTGGAAGATGAATTTTAATTAAAAATAATTAATAAGGGGTTAATAGATAATTAATAAAAAGAGTTTTATTAATTATCTTTGAATCTGTCTCTAATTTTTTGAAACTCATCAAGATTATCAAAGAAGATATCAACTAATTTTGGCTCAAAATGTTTTCCTCTCTCTTCTCTAAAAAGATTAAAAATTCTTTCATCATCCCAAGCTTTTTTATAACATCTATCACTTCCTAAGGCATCAAAAACATCAGCTAATGCAGTGATTCTTCCATAAATATGAATATTTTCCCCTTTTTTCCCTTTGGGGTAACCACTTCCATCCCATTTTTCATGGTGCTCTTTTGAAATAGTTGCTGCCATTTTAAGTAGTGGTCTTTTTGAGTGTTTTAGCATTTCATAACCAATCATTGCGTGGGTGTTCATGATTTCTCGCTCAGCTTCATCAAATTTTCCTGGTTTATTTAAAATAGCATCAGGAATGGCTACTTTTCCAATATCATGCATAGGACTTGCCATTTTAAGCATTTCAGCCTCTTTTTCATCAAGTCCATAATATAAAGCAAAAAGTTTAGTATATTCAGCAACTCTTTTTACATGGTTTCCTGTCTCTTTACTACGACTCTCCCCAATAGCACCCATAGTAAAGATTACCTCTTTTTGGGTATCTTCTATCTCTTTATTTAGTCTATTAATTTTTCTAAGACCTTTTTTTACTTGTCTTTCAATCTCATTTACACTAAGACCTACATTTTTGTTTACTTTATAAGATAAAACCATTATAAATAATATTGTAAATAGTAGAAGAAAAATAATAAGAAAATATACATTGTTTATAAACTCTTCTGAAATTACATCAATATTTTTTTCAATCTCTTTGTTTATTAATCTATTAGTTTTTAAAATAGTATTAATATCTTTTTGGAGTTTTGTCTCTTTTATTTGAAGTTCATTGATTTTTATAGCATAAGAACCAACTTCTTTTACTATGTTTTTATACTCCTGAAATCTCTTTTTAGCAAGGTTTTTAGCTAATATATCAATTTCATTAATCCAAATATCCAAGTATTCTTGACTTTTTCTTTGAAAAAGTACCTCTTTACTATAATATTTCATATCCCCAAACTCTTTTATAAGTAAAACATTTTTTGTTTTTAAAATAACTTTTTCTAACTCTTTTCTTTGTTGATTTTCTTGTGGATATTTCTCTGTAAATAGATTTGAATATTTTATTATTTCAAATTGGGTATGAAAAATATCTTCAAAAAAAGTCTCTATAATTTTTTCATTTTTTGCAATTGTTTCTAAATCTTTTTTGATTATAGGTTTTTTATGAATATCTTGGATTAAATAATCTATTAAATCATCTTTTTGATAAGTGAAAAATTCATCATATTTTATCTCAAATTTTTTTTCATATTCTAAAATTTTTTTTGATATATTTTCTAATTCATTTTCATTTTTAGCAATTAATAAATCATCAATTAAATCACTCATTCTCTCCTGTATAGTAATAAGTTCAGAGACATTTTTTTTAGATAGATTATTCTCTTTTATTTGGTATAAAACTAAACTATTTGTAAAAAATATTATTACTACTAGTAGTACAATTATTAAAAAACTAAATTTAACTATTTTTTTGATGTTCATAAAATCACCCTTGTTTAAATACTAAGTTAACAGTAGTACCCTCATTTTCATAGCTTTGTAAGATTATTTTTCCATTATGAAGTTCTATTATTTTTTTAGCAATAGACATACCAAGTCCAGTACCTCCTAAATCTTTATTTCTACTCTTATCTGTTCTATAAAACTTCTCAAAAATTCTATCTTGGTCATTTTTAGAAATACCAATTCCTTTATCTTCAATTGAGATAATAAAATTATCATTTTCAATATAGTTTTTTATAATCACTAAAGAGTCTTTATGGCTAAAAGAGATGGCATTTTTAAGAATATTTTTAATAGCTATTTTTAAAAGTTGAGAATAACCTTTTATTTGAAATATCTCGTTTATTTGGGCTTTTAATGTTACAGTTTTCATTAAAGCATAGGGTTTTAACTCTTTAAGAGCTTCTAAACTTACTTCATCACAATAAACGTCTTCAAGTGGAGAGTTAGGAGTATTTTCATTTTTTGCTAAAAATAGTAAATCATCTATTGTTTGTTGTATTACTAAAACTTCATCCATACAGCTTTGTAAAGTCTCTTTATAATCTTTACTCTCCCTATCTTTTCGTAAAGCAATCTCTATTTCACCTCTTATGATTGTAAGTGGAGTTTTGAGTTCATGGGAGGCATCACTACTAAATTGATTTATTTTTTCAAATGATATTTCAAGTCTTTCTAGGAGATTATTAATCTCTTTTGCTAATAAATCTATTTCATCATTGTTGTTTGAGTTATCTAATCTTTTTGATAAATTTGAGGCACTTATATCTTTTAAATCCCAAAGTATTTTTTCCACAGGAGCAAAAGATTTGTATATTAAAAAATATCCTCCAATTATTGAAAAGATTAATACAATAGGGATTATAAATATTAAAATATAAAAAAGAGTTTCCATAGTTTCATTTAATATTTTATAATCAGTGGCAACTTGTAAAACATAGTTTTCATTGTTCATTTGAAACTTTATTTCACCAACAATATAACTTTTATGCTCTTGAAAATGAATAGTATCTTTTGAAAAATTATGAAAAGATAGAGGAATGTCTTTTGGAAAAAAATTTGTATTTATAACTTTTAGCTCATCTTTTATCTCTAAAAGTCTTATGTAAAGTGGTTTAAATTTATACTCTTTTTCTTCATTAAAAGAGAGTTCAAAGAGTTCATTTTTATGCTCTATTATATCATCAACGATATCTAAAATAATCACTTTTAGTGAAGTCTCTATTTTATCTATGGTTGAGATATGAAGGGTTTTATATATGGAAAAAGAGAGTATTATTAAAATAACTCCTTGAATTAAAATATTATAAATAACAAGTTTCTTTTTTATTGAAAGATTATTTATCATCTATTTTAAACCCCATTCCTCTCACCGTTTTTATAAGCTTTTTTTCATAGGGCTTATCAATTTTATTTCTCAGTCGATAAATATAAACATTTACCACATTACTTATATTTGAGTCATCCATATTGTTTAGCATTGAGCCCAAAACAGTTTCAGATAAAACATTTCCTCTATTTTTAATCAAATACTCCAAAAGTGAAAACTCTTTGGCTGTTAAGATAATATTATCTCCAGCTCTTTTAGCACTTTTTGAGAGTAAATCTAGCTCCAAGTCATCAATTTTTAGAGTTGTTTGTTGGGAAGTTTGAGTTCTAAGTTGAACTCTAATTCTTGCAAGAAGTTCTGAAAATGAAAAGGGTTTTGACAAATAATCATTTGCTCCAATATCCAAACCTTTTATTTTATCTTCAGTTGTATCTTTGGCTGTTAGCATAATTATTGGAGTGTTTATATTTGAATTTCTTAGTTTCTTACAAACTTCTATTCCATCTAAAATTGGCATCATAATATCAAGCAAAATTAAATCATATTGATTTACACTAGCTAAATAAAATCCCTCTTCACCATTTAAGGAAAAATCAACACTATATGATTCTTCTTCTAAACCTTTTTTTAAGAAATTTACGATTTTTTCATCATCTTCTATAATTAGTATTTTCATATGATTATTTTACACTTTTTGATGTTAATTTTAAGAGGGTAATTTCATTATTTGCTTTATATCTATAATTTATCCCCCAATATCCCAAACCTCTATTTACATAAATTGCTGTATTTTTTAGGTAGTGTAATCCATCTAAAAATGGTTGGAAAACTTTTACTATATAGTGAAATGGAAATATTTGACCTCCATGTGTGTGACCACATAAAAAAAGCTTTGCATTGGCACTTAGGGCGAACTTATAATCTTTTGGTTGGTGTGCTAAAAAAATACTGTCTTCATACTTTTTTAAAAATTCAACAACTTTTTTCTCTTCTCTTTTCTCTTTGAAGAATTTAGAAAATCTATCACTTAATCCTGCTATTGCTATTTGTTTGTTATTAAATTCAATAAATGTAGTTTTATTATCTAAACACTCTATTTTATTTAAACAAAGTTTTAATTTATCAAGACCATAAAAAAGGTCATGATTTCCACTTATATAAAATGTTTTTTTATTTATACTATTTAAAGTATCAACTTTTTCATAAATAAACTTCATATTACAATCAATAATATCACCTGTAATAACAACAATATTAGCAACACTATTATTACAAATATTTACAAGCTCTTTTAGGGTTTGGATTTTAGTTTTTTTATTGATGTGTAAATCACTTAAATGAAGTATTTTAAGATTAGTTAAATTTGAGGATTTAACAAAAATCTCAACTTCATTTAGTGATGGTAGTTTCATACTATTTAAAAATCGTTCCTAAATCATCTTTTGTTACATAAGAGATTGATCTAATAACACCATTTTCAAGTTTGTAAAGTGTTAGTTTCTCTTCTTGGCTTACAAATCTTTTATCCTCTTCATCATAGATTAGTAAAACACTATAGTTATATTTTTTCATTTTTGGTAATGCAAACAATTTTGTAATAATTGATGGCATTCCTGAAATATCTGCTATAAACACTGCATTGTTCGCTCTTAAGAAGTTTTTATCTTTTTCTTTTAAAAACTCATTAACATCAGCACTTGTATCTTTTTCAAAAGATACTAAAATTGTTTGGATATTACTATCAACTGTTTGTTTTTCATCAAATTGATTTACTAGTGAAAAACTTCCTATGTTTTGGTTTACTTCAAAACTATTTGCATTTAAAAATAGTGCGAATAGTGTTAAAAGTAGAAACTTCTTAATCATCTATATTCCTTCGTTAAAATTAAAATTGTAGTTAATATCTACTTGGTCTCTTACGCTTAAAAAAAACATTGTAGGTGGATCTAATCCAAAATCACTTAGATTTATGGAAAAATCACCATCCATTTTTACAATATTTTCTGCGTGGCTAATTGTAGCCATTGAAGATATATTTTTTCTTATGTGATTCATTTTTAGAATCCCATTAATCTTATATTTATCTTCAACTTTTTCTATTGATGTAATATAAAAAGAGATAATAGGAGCTGCGCTTACTTTTAAAACCTCATACATATGTTTATCTCTATCCTTATTATCACTAACTAATGACATAGAGTTTATGGAAAACTCACCATTTATAGACTCAATTGAGTCATCTTTTTTTATTTTTGCTTTTATATGTGTTGTTTCGGGGTTAATTGTACTATCTCCAAAAACTTCCGTATGGGCTTTAATTTTCCCATCAACTAACTGTAACTCCCCTGCATTTGCAATAAATACAAATAATAAAACTAATACTAATTTAAACACTCTTTCTCCTTTTGTTGCTTTGATTGAATTTCTGATGATGTGATTAATATTTTTATTAATGAAAGTAAAAATATAATTGGTACAAATAGTGTTAGATTCTCTAATGCTACAAAAAGTCCAGCTCCAGATGCTATCCAACCTATAAATACCATATAAAAAGCAAGGTTTTTTAAATCTCTTTTTAAAAGTGATTGTAAAATAGTCACATTGTAAAAAGAGATTACAAATGGATATACTATTGATAAAAGCATTGCTTCTTGTAAAAAATAAAATAGATATGAAAGGGCAAAAAGTATTACAATAAATAGCTCTTTCTCTAACTTTTGAATATTGAATCTAAGGGCTGCAAGTACTCCAATAATATGAAAGGCTACTATTTCAAAACTATATCCACCTCTCCAAATTGGTACATTTATGTCTCTTGAAAGTGTTTCAAATAAAGCTGAATCTAAAAATATCCATAAAACCATAATAAAAAGTGAGTAAGACTCATAGTTTTTATTTGATTTTAGCTCTTTTAGTTTTGGTAATTGTGTTGAACAAAGAAGTACAATAATAGTAAAGCCAACTGCGATTAACTCTCTTTTTGCAGCATCATAATTAAACAGCATTGTTCCAACACTATAAGAGATACAAAGGGCAAAACCAAGCTCCACAATACTTGCTTTTTTTAACTCATTAATCATCAATGGTGCCAATGCTCCAACACTAATTCCTAATAAAAACAGTAGGGGTGTTGAGAAGTTTGGATAAAAAAATGTAAGAGTTAATTGCATTAATAAAAATATTGTAATCTTTTTTTGTGTTGATACTTTTAAATAATAAGATAAAAGTGAACCAATCACTCCACCTATTGGTAATGGTGCTATTAGTAAAATATTTGATGAAAAATATTCAACAATACCCGTTTGTGCTATAAGTAAATAATAGCAAAGTTCAAATGCTATAAATAAGCTTAGTGCTATTTTTGGCATAAGTTCTCCTTTGTGTAAGTAGTTATGTAAAAAAATAGTAAAAAAATGCAAGCATAAGCAATATCAAAAAATGAAATACCAAGAGCTTCTATTCCAAGAGTTTTATTATAAAAAAGTGCAAAAAAGATTGAACTTATCAGCACTCTTGTTATAACAGTGATTTTTGTCAAAATTAATTCATGCTCTTTTTGTGTTAGTGCAAAATAGTGAATAATTCCTGTTGTACTAACAAATCCAAAAACAACATATTCATAAGCCCCCCAAAAGTTAAAACCTAAAAGAGGATATGAAAAACTAGCAAGTAAGATTAAAAATACTCCCCCAAAACCATCCGCTAATACTCCAAAAAGATTGTATTTTTGTAAAGAAGTAAGTTTTAGTTTTAAAGAGATAAAAGAGAAAAGTGATAAAAAGGTAATAAGACCAAATAGTGTTCTAAAAACCCAAAGAGTTTGAATATCACCTTTTATAACATTTGCTTGAATAAAGCCAGAAATTGATAGGGCAAAAAATATTCCCAAAAGTCCAGCTAAATACATATAATAAAAAGAGATTTTTCTAAGCTCTTTTATATATGAAACAAACATAGCAATTACCATAAAAAAGACTCCAATTCCCATGGCAACATGAGCGTGGGCTACTATTAAATCATTTCTATGAAATAGCCATCTAAACTCAGGAATAAAAAGAATATTTCCTTCAACATCTACAAATAGAAAAGCTAATATTGAGATAAGTAAGGCTTTTTTAGCAAAGTTTTCAATTTGTGAGTCTTTATACCATCTATATAAAAGTGGAAGATAAAGAAGTGTTAGCCATTGACAAAACCACTCTTGCTCATAACTTAAGTGAGCTATAAAACTTCTATGAAATACAGAAGCAAAATATACAAGTGTTGGAATAATCCATAAAATATTCCATCTTGCTTTAAACTCACCTATATTTAAAAGTTTGATAATCAAATAATAAA
>CBFIGT010000027.1:0-23391 GCA_965662175.1 Arcobacter sp.
TGGTACTCCCTACACGATTCGAACGTGTGACCTACGCCTTAGAAGGGCGTTGCTCTATCCAGCTGAGCTAAGGAAGCGATTTGGGATTAGAATATTAACAAATAAAACTTTTATTTTACATAAAAATAGAATGCTAAACTTATTTAGGTTATTATATAATAAACTTAGAGGGGAAAATAATGAATAAAACTAAATCAATATTTTTAACTATATTTTTCATAATTTGTTTAAATCTTTTAGCTTTTGAGTATATCTCTATGTCTACTAAAGCTCAGTTGAAACTCTCTGAAGAGATGGTATTAAAAGAGTCAAAAGCATTATTTAATAGCGTTGTAAATACCAGAAACTGGAACTCTCAATATGGTGGAGTTTATGTTAAAGGTAATGAAATAAAACCAAATAGTTATTTAGTAAATAATCATATTTTCACAAAAGATAATGAAATGCTTGTCAAAATAAATCCAGCTTGGATGACAAGACAAATATCTGAAATATCAAACCAAAAAAGCGATTACTATTTTAGAATAACAAGTTTAAATCCAAAAAATCCAGATAATAAAGCAGATAAACTAGAAACAAAAGCATTAAAAAGTTTTGAAAATAGCGAAAAACTTGAATATTATGAGTTTAATCAAACAAAAACCAAATTCAACTATGTAGGTGCTTTAAAAGTAGAAAAAAGCTGTTTAGAGTGTCATTTTTCTCAAAATGAAAAAATTGGTGATATTAGAGGAGCAATTAGAATTACCATACCAAGTGATAGTTACAATAAATTCTATTTTGATTTAAAAGAGAATAATAGAATAATAAAAACTATAATCATAATCTCTTCTATATTTTTACTACTTATTTTAGTTTGGTTTATAAATAGTATATTTGATAGACAAAAAGTAATTGAGCAGATTTCAGAAAAACACAAAGTTTTAAAAGAGAGATATGAGTTAGCAATTGAGGGTTCAAATGATGGTCTTTGGGATTGGAACTTGATTACAAATGAGGTCTTTTTTTCAAAAAAATGGAAAGAGATGCTTGGATATAAAAATAAAGAACTAGCAAATGTATTAGATACCTGGAACAATTTAATTCATCCTGATGATAAAGAAAAAGCTTATGAAGATATAGAGGCAAATCAAGAAAAAAGAACAAAACAGTATGAAAATATTCATAGGCTAAAACATAAAGATGGACATTGGGTTTGGATTTTAGATAGGGGTAAAACAATATTTGATGAAAATGGAAAAGCTATTAGAATGGTAGGTTTTCATACTGATATTACAAAACAAAAACTATTAGAGCTTTCACTTAATGATTCCCAACAAAATCTTCTAAAAGCTGAGAAGATGGCTAATTTAGGGCATTGGTGTTTAGAAATAAAAACTATGGATATTGATATTTCTGAAAATATCAAAAATATCTTTGGATTAGGAAAAGATGCAAAATTTGGGATTAAAGAGTTATTTAAAACTTTTGTTTATGAAGAGGATAGAAAAAGAGTTTCTGATAAATTAACCCAATGTGTTAAAGATAAAAACTCTTATCAAATTGAGTACAGATTCAATAAATTTAATGATGATGAAATTAGATATATAAATTGTAAAGTTGAACTTGAGATAATAAATGGAAGAGTTAATAAAGCTATTGGAACAATACAAGATGTAACAGATATAAATCTAATAAAAAAAGAGTTACATATTTTAAGAGCTGCCATAGAGCATGCACCAATTTCATTTGTGATTACAAATAAAGATGGTTTTATTGAGTATGTAAATCCTTGCTTTACTAAAACAACTGGTTATACCTATGAAGAGGCTCTAAATCAAAATCCAAGAATTTTAAAATCTGAATTTACAAAAGAGGATGAATACGAAAAACTTTGGGATACTATTTCCAATGGAAAAGTATGGAGTGGTACTTTTAAAAATATAGATAAATTTGGTAAAGAGTTTTGGGAGATTGCTGTAATTGCGCCAATTATGGGTAAAAATGGAGAGGTTCTTAACTACTTAGCAATAAAACAAGAGATTACAAAAGAGATATTTTTAAAACAAGAACTACAAAATAAAGAGGAGCTTATGATAGCTCAATCAAGACATGCTGCTATGGGTGAAATGATTTCTATGATTGCCCACCAATGGAGACAACCAATAGCTGTTGTTGCTATGGGAGCTAATAATATATTAGCTGATATTGAGCTTGATATAGTAAATACAAAGAGTTTAAAAGAGAGTTTAGATGAAATAATCTCACAAACTGAATATTTATCTCAAACTATTGATGACTTTAAAAACTTTTTTAAACCAAACAAAGAGAAAGATTTAGCCTCTGTAAAAGAGATTTTTGAAGAGACCTTTAAAGTAATGGGAAAAATGCTTGAGAATAATGAGATTACTGTAATACAAGAGTATAAATCGGGACTTCAAATCTATACTTACTCAAAAGAGTTACTTCAAGTATTTATAAATATAATAAAAAATGCAAAAGAGGTTTTAATTGAGAAAAGAGAAAATAATAGAATTATAAAAATAAATGAGTATTTGAAAAATGACCATGTAGTAATTGAAATTTCTGATAATGCAGGTGGAATAAAAGAAGATATTTTAGATAAAATATTTGACCCATATTTTACAACTAAAAATGAACTTGGAACAGGATTAGGACTTTATATGTCAAAAACAATTATAGAAAAACATCTAAATGGAGAGCTTAAAGCTTATAATAAAAATGATGGTGCTTGTTTTGAAATAAAATTTTCAGTAAAGGATTTGTAGATGTCGGATCTAATTAAGCTAAGAGATAAGGCAACTAAACTAAGTGCTTTAATCGTAGAAGATAGTTTAACTATTCAAAAACAAATGAAAATATTTTTAGAAAAACTATTTGAAAAAGTTTATGTAGCTTCTGATGGTTTAGAGGCTTTAGAGCTTGTAAAAAGAGTTAATCCTGACATTATTCTAACAGATTTACAAATGCCAAGAATGGATGGCCATGAATTTATAGAGAATTTAAAAAAGATAAATGATTCATCAGAAATTATTGTTTTTTCAGCATATGGCCACTCTGAAAATGTAATAAAGTTTTTAAGAATGGGAATAACTGACTTTTTACAAAAGCCTGTAAATTTTACACAATTAACAACATCTTTGTTAAAAGCAATTAACAACTTAAATGGAACAAAAAATTATGATGAAGAGAGATTTGAAGATGAAGTTTTACAAGATTTAAAAATCATAAAAGATAGTAAAAGCAGTGTTCACTTGGTAAATCATTATAAAGGTCTTCCTTTAATCCATGATGGATTTATAAGCTCAGTTACAAAAGAAACCATATCAATACAAACACAAAAAATACAAACAAGAGCAATAGTTTATGAAAAATCCACTACAATTGAGACTGATAAGTTTATACTACAAGCTTCACTGAAATTTCATGATACTAGAAATAATGAGCTAGTTTTATTTGATTTAAAAAAGATTCCAAGGTCACCTAGGGATAGAGAGGTTTTAAGAGTAGACCCAAGAGATAATTTTACTGCAACTATATTTTCTAGTACTGAAAGATATAATATCAAAGTTAAAGATTTATCAACAAAATCACTCTCTTTCAAAATCAAATATTTTGATGAAAGATTAAAAATTGATGATCAACTAAATTTAATTATGGGCTTTAATACCCTATATTCAACCTCATATCATAATACAATTACCCACAAAGAAAGAGTTGATTGCAAAGCTAAAATTTACAGAATAGAAGATCTTGGTAATAGCGAAACTAAAATAGTTATTTTATTTGATTTAAATCCTGCAAATAAAAAAATATTAGAAAAATATATTTATCAAAGGGAGATTGAAATCATCAAAGAGTTCAAACAACTCTCTTTTGACACATAAATAAACATTATTTATATACAAATTATCTCTTTATTAATATAAACTAAAATCAATAAAGGAGATATTATATGAAAGTTGTATTAACAATTGCTGGAAGTGATAGCAGTGGTGGAGCGGGTATTCAAGCTGATTTAAAAACTTTTGAAGCCTTTGGAGTGTTTGGTTGTAGTGTTATTACAGTTTTAACAGCACAAAATACAAAAGGTGTTAGCCAAATACAAGAGTTACCTGCTTCTTTCATAAAAGCACAAATAGCTGCTGTTTTAGATGATTTTGATGTGGCTTGCATAAAAATTGGTATGCTTTTTTCAAATGATATAATCAATGCTGTTATTGAGTCAATAAAAGATTTAAATATTCCTATTGTTTTTGACCCTGTATTTATATCAAAAGCTGGTTCTAAACTTTTAAATGAAGATGCCATAGAGAACTTAAAAAATATTTTAGCTTTTTCTACAGTTACGACACCAAATTTATATGAAGCAAAAGAGCTTTTTTCATATGAGTTTGAAAATAGTAACTCCCTAAATGGAGTTTTTAACTCTCCTTGCAAAGTTTTAATCAAAAATCAAATTATGGAAATAAATAATAAAAAAATATCTGTTGATAGCTTGTATAATGGAAAAGAAAAAAGAGAATTCAAATCAGATTTTATAGAGACTGAAAATCTTCACGGTACAGGATGTAGTTACTCAAGTGCAATTGCTGCAAATTTAGCAAGGGGAAAAACACTTGAAGAGGCTATTGCCATATCTAAAGAGTTTATTTATCAAGCTATTAAAAACGCTCCAAATATAGGCCATGGAAAAGGTCCAATAGCACATAAAATAGGTTCTCAACTATGCTAAATGGTTTATATGTTATTACAGATAATAAATTAACTCCAAACAAAACTATTTTAAAACAAATAGAACAAAGCCTAAAAGCAGGAGCTAAAATAGTTCAATTAAGAGATAAAAAGAATAGTATTGAAACTATTGAAAAGCTAGCTATTTCTATTCAAGATTTATGTAAAAAGTATAATGCCCTATTTGTTTTAAATGATGAAATAGAGTTAGCTATAAAACTAAAATGTGATGCTCTTCATATTGGAAAAAGTGACCATCACAACTTTGAAAAGATAAGAAAAGAGTTTAAAGGTATTATTGGAGTTTCCTGTTATGGAAATCTATCTTTAGCAAAAGAGTTTGAACTAAAAGGTGCAAATTATGTCGCTTTTGGTTCATTTTTTTCATCACCTACAAAACCACAATCAACTATAGTTCCATTTGATGTTTTAACAAAAGCAAAAGAGAGTTTGAGTATTCCTATTTGTGCAATTGGTGGAATTAATAGTGAAAATGTAAATAAATTACTAAAGTATAAACCTGATATGATTGCTTTAATAAGTGATATTTGGAGTGATGATATTACAAAAAAAACAAATTTTTATAATAATATTTTAAAAGGAAAAGAATGAAAGCCTTAGTTTTAATTGCCCACGGAAGCAAAAAAAAACAATCAAATGATGAATTTAGAGAGTTAGTAGGATTAATAAGAGAACAAAACTCAGATAAATATGAGAAAATAATAGCCTCATTTTTAGAGATGGAATCCCCAAGTATTACAAATGTAGTTAAAGAGTTATCCTCAAAAAAAGTTAGCTCAATTACTTTTTATCCATTTTTCCTAAATTCAGGAAAACATGTAATAGTTGATATTCCAGATATTGTAGAAGAGTTAAAAAAAGAGTATCCAAATATTGAGTTTAAAATACTTCCTCATTTTGGACAATCATCTAAAATTGTTTCAATAATATCTCAAGATATATAAACTAACATTTTTTAGCTACTAATTTTTAAGCTCTTATTTTATACTTAAATAAAAAAAGAGTTTAAATTGAATATAGCAATAATTGGTGCGGGAATTAGTGGTTGTAACATCTATAATAGACTAAAAAAACAAAATCACAATATTACTATTTTTGATAAAGCTAGGGGAGTTGGTGGTAGATTATCAACTAAATATGTTGATGATAAGTTTATAGACCATGGAACTTCAAGCTTTAAAGTCAATAATAGTTTATTTAAAGAGTTTTGTGATGAACTTATTTCAAATAAGATATTAATAAAAAAAGATGATGAATATTTTCCACTAAATGGTATAAATAAATTATGTTCATACTTAATAAATAAAAATGATTTAATAAAAAACCAAAGAATAACAAAAGCTGAGTTTATAGATAATAAGTGGAGCTTGATAAGTGAAGATGGCAATAAATATGATAGTTTTGATAAACTAATCATCACAATACCAACTCCACAAATACTACAAATGCATATAAATCTAAGTGAAAATACAAAAAATTTATTAAATAGTGTAAGTTATGATAGCGTTGCAACGTTAATTTGCTATAGTAACAATATTATAAATTTAGAGCATCCAAAACTTTTTGAATCAGCACTATTTTCAAAAATTATAAATAACTCTAAAAAATATAACTACAAAAAGTTTTCAAGTTATGTTTTTCATACAAATAGTGAATTTGCAAATAGTATTAATGAGTTATCAAAAGAGAAGATTGGCAAAAAAATCTACAAAAAAATTGAAGACTTGATTGGTGTTAATTTAGATGAAGAGTGTTATACAGTTCCCCATCTTTGGAAATATGGAAAAGTTAAAAGCTATCTAAGTCAAGATTTTATATATGAAAATAGTTTGGGAATTTGTGGTGATTATTTCAATGGAAATAGTTTGGAAAGTGCATATATTAGTTCAACAAAACTAAGTGCCAATATATAAATATAAGGAAAAAAGATGTTAAAAGAGTTACTAAACACAGGGTTTGGAGCAGCTGCTATTTTAAAAGAGAAAATAGAAGAGGAGATGAAAACCTTAGAAGATAAAGGGAAAATCAAAAAAGAGGATGCAAAATCTTTTTTAGAATCTTTAGAAAAAAAAGGTAAAGAAGAGGAGCAAAAAGCAAAAGATGAGATTAAAAAGCTTTTAAAAGAGGCAATTGATGAGTTAGGACTTGCTACAAAAGAGGACTTAGCAAAATTAAAAGAGGATTTAAAATAAATCATTATTCACCAAAAAGAGTATTAAGTGTTTTTCTTTTTTTACTTACAATTTATTTAGTTATAAAAAGAAAAGATAGCTTTCTATTTTTAAAACCATTAAAGCCAAAAAAGCTAAAACATACTATTGTTAATTTGGGAGCTAGTTTTATAAAATTAGCTCAAGTACTAGCTACTAGGTCTGATTTTTTTTCAAAAGAGTATTTAGATGAATTAAAAGATTTACATGACCAAATTCCAGCTATGAACAAAAGCTCCTTTGATAAAATTTTTTACAGAGCATTTAGTGATAATAGCTTTGAAAAGTTTGATAAAAAACCAATTGCTTCTGCTTCCATTGGACAGGTTCATGTGGCTTATTTGAAAACAGGAGAAAAAGTTGCTGTAAAACTTAGACGAGATGGAATTAAAAAACAGGTTTTAGCCGATATAAAAATCATAAACTTTTTTAATCTAATCTTTAAACCTCTTTTTTCACACTATACAAAAAACTCAATAGAAGCCGTAATTGTAGAGTTTTCAAAGATGATAAAAGAGGAAGTTAGTCTTACAAAAGAGCTACAAAATCTACAAAAATTTTCCCATGTTTATAAAGATAGTGCTGTAAAATTTCCAAAAGCTTATGAAGAACTCTCTTGTGATGATGCTATTGTTATGAGTTTTGAAGAGGGTTTTAGATTTGATGATAAAGAGAATATTTTTAAACACAATATTGATTTTAAAAAGATAATTGCAAATTTGGTTGATTTTTACACTACACAAATGCTTATAAATGGATATTTTCACGCAGACCCACATCCAGGGAACTTACTTGTAAACAAAAGAGGTGAGTTAATCTTACTTGATTTTGGGATGGTAAAAACTGTACCAAATGATAAAAGAATAGCTATTATTGAGCTTATAAAAGCAGCAAACGACCAAGATTATGAGCTTTATATAAATGCTAGCAAAAGATTAGGAACTATCTCTTATGAAGCACCAACCTCTGAATTAGCTCTTTTTACCCAATCTATGTTTGATATTTTTTCAAATGATAATTTATCAAGTGAATCAATGCAACAATTAGCTTTTGAAGTTTTGGAAACCACAAGAAATCTACCCTTTAAACTTCCAAGTGATGCAATATATATCTTAAGAGTGAGTGCTATTATTGAGGGATTAGGTACAACTTATATCGAAAACTTCAATGGAATAAAAGATATTTTACCAATCTTACAAAAAAATCTTCCAAAGGCATTGGGAGCAAAAGAGAGTATAACTGAGACTATAATTGATGAGATAAAAGATTTACCTTTTTTTGTAAAAGATTTAAAAACTGTAATAAAAAAAGCTAGTGAGGGAAATCTTGAGATTGAGCTTTCAAACAATCAACTAAGCTATATTGCAAAAGAGTTAAAAGATTATACAAAAAGCACTCTAAGCTCTTTTGTAATTATTTTTTCAAGTTTTTTTGTGATACTTTATGATAAAGATTTAAAAGAGTTGGCTTTGGCTTTATTTGTAATTGGGGCTATAAAACTTATTTATAAATAAAAAAATAGGAGATATTAAATTTGTAACTTTAATAGGGAGTAGTTAAAACTTCTACTCCCTTTAAAAACTAAACAGCCTTATTATATAGTTCAACTAAAGTTTCCATAAAATATGGATGATGATTAGGAGCTTTACAAACTCTATAATCTTTTATTCCAACCTCATCAGCTATCTCTTTATACTCAATAACTAGCTCAAACTCTGTTTCTGAATTATCAACTGTAAATGAAACAGGATAAACTATAACTTTTTCTTTTCCTAACTCTTTTAGTTTATCATCCATATATGGACGTAACCACTCAAGAGGTCCAAGTCTTGATTGGTAAGCAACTTGAATATCTTTAAACTTTATACCCTGTTTATTTAACTCTTTTTTAGCAGCTTCAACATTTGCTAAAATATGTTTTTGATAAAGGTCACCTTTATCTATAGTTCTTTTTGTTAAACCATGGGCTGAAAATAGTAATACAAACTCTTCACTATTATCCTTACCTATACACTCTTTGATTCTTTCAACTATTGCTTTATTGTAGTTTTCATTATCATAATATGAATCAACTGTTTTAATCTTAGCTTTTATACCTTGTTTTTTTACAGCCTTTTCAAAATCCTCAATTGATGATTTTGTAGTTGTACTTGAATAGTGTGGATACATAGGGAGTGCTACTATTTCATCATACTCTTTTAGTTTTTGAACAACCTCTTTTGAAAAAGGTGGAGTATATCTCATCACATGAAAAACATCAGCATCAAGTACTCTATTCAGTCTTCTAACAAGTCTTTTTGTATGTCCAACAATAGGTGACATTCCACCAAGTTGTGCATAATTCTCTTTTGCCTCTTTTGTTCTTAAAGTAGTAATTAAAAGACCTATCATAGCTCTTATTGGTTGTGGAGCTCCAATAATATATTTATCATTGAACATATTTGTTAAAAATACTTTTACCTCATCTAAATTATTTGGTCCGCCCATATTCATTAGCACAACTGCTTTTTTCATCCTAATCCCTTATCTGTAATAATTTTTTTGTTTGTTTATGTCTATATTCAAACATATTTTCTAGTTGATTTTCCATAAAGCCTGAGAATATATTTCCCAAAAAACCAAAAGGCAACTCATACTCAACCACATCTTTTAACTCACAAACATCACCTTTTTTTGTGAAAATGTGTGAATGTCTCCAAAAACTAAATGGAGATTTTATAGCTGTATCAACTAGCATATTTGGCTCTTTTATCAAAGAAATCTCTACACTCCAAATAGTTGGAATAAAAAATTTTGTAGTTTTTATATTTAAAACTTCACCCTCTTTTGCAACAAAGTTTTTATTTAAAAGTTCAACTTTTGTATCTTTTGGAGTAATTTTTTGTATATTATTTGAGTCCAAATGAAAGGCGAAAAGCTTCTCAATAGGACATGATATTAATGTTTTTTTTTCATATTTTTTCATAATAACTCTAAAATATCTTTTTCAATTTCACTAGGTTCTGTTGATGGTGCATATCTTTTTATAACTTCACCTTTTTGGTTAACTAAAAACTTTGTAAAGTTCCATTTGATTATTTTACTACCCAAAAAACCTGGTTCTTTCTCTTTTAAGTACTGATATAGTGGATGTGTATTTTTACCATTTACATCTATTTTACTAAACATATCAAATTTCACATCATAATTTAGTGAACAAAACTCTTTTATCTCCTCTTCTGTTCCAGGTTCTTGTGATAAGAACTGATTACAAGGAAAACCTAAAATACTTAAGCCCTTTGAAGCATATTTATTATGTAAGTTTTGTAAGCCCTCATATTGATAGGTATATCCACACTTACTAGCCACATTTACAACTAAGATAACTTTATCTTTATATTTTGATAAACTTATCTCTTCATTATCTATCGTTTTTACTTTTATATTATAAATATCCATATTTGCAACTCCTAATAAAGGAATAAGAAAAAGAAATAAACTTATTAATTTTTTCATAGAAACTCCTTCTATTTTTAATTATTTTATCATGAAATAATAAGAGTTAATAGTTGTATTCTGTAAGTTTAAAGACTTCTTCTATCTAAATACTCCCTAAACTCTTTAGCTCCATCTTTAGAACTTGTTACTATTGAATCAATATCTTCAAAACTAATAGTTAGTTTTGATTGCTCTACGCTTTCCATTGATTTAATTTTATCAACATTTACTATAATTGACCTATGAATTCTAAAAAACTTTTTCTTATCAAGAAGTTTTTCCAAATCTCCTATTTTTCTTTTTACATAAACATCTGTATCTTTTATACGAATTATAACCTCATCTAAATCAGCTTTTATAAAATATATATCATCTATTTTTATTAAATATATTTTATTTCCCCTTTTTCCTAAAAGTTTTTCATCACTTTGATTACCACTTTGTTTAAAGGCTTTAATTTTTTCAAAAACTCTTTTTATTTCACTATTCTCAACAGGCTTTAATAAATAATCAATTCCACCTATTTTAAAAGCCTCAATTGCATACTCACTATAAGCTGTTTGAAATACAATAAAAGTTTTTGGCTCAATTGAAAGAATAGTATTAGCTAGCTCTAAACCACTCATTTGAGGCATTGATATATCCATAAATATAACATCAAACTTTGTTTTTGTAGCTTCAACTAAAGCTTCAGTTGGAGAGTTGAAACTCTTTATATCTTCATAACCCTCATCATTTAAAAGTCTTGTTAATCTACTTATTGCTAACTTTTCATCATCTACTATCATTATCTTCATACATCACTCCTGTGAATTGTAAATTTCATTTTATTATTTTCAATTGAACTCTTTAAATAACCTATTTTTAATATTTTTAATCTTTTTTGCAAATTATTAAGTCCAACTCCAAAAACCACATTTGAGGTAATTTTTCCACTATTTACTACTTCTATTCTATCGGCTTTTACATTAACATCTATTTTTAAATTATCACCCACAAAACCATGTTTTATTGCATTTTCTGCAAGTAATTGAATTGAAAACTTAGGTAGAAGCATATCATAATATTTTTCATCACAATTTACATTAAACTCTATTTTCTCATCAAACCTAATATTTTCTATATGTAAATAGGTTTTTACCATTTCTATTTCACTCTTTAAATCAATCAAACCTTTTTTAGTAATTGCATTTCTTAAAAACTTTGAGAGTTTTAAAACAGACTCTTCTGCTCTTTTTTGGTCTTGATAAATAAGCTCTGAAATTGAGTTTAAGGCATTAAATAAAAAATGAGGATTTAATTCACTCTCCAAAGCTTCTAGTTTTGTCTCCAAAATCTCACTATTTGCTAACTCATTTTTGTATTTCATTGAGATAAATTGATGTAAAATCAAACCAATTAAAAATGTCAAAAGTCCTATAGTCATACTAATTGAAAACCAATATGGCTCTATTAAACTAACTATTGGAATACTATTTGGAAATAGTAAATATGCTAAAAAAAATCCAAACCAACCAGCTAAAAAAGAGAAAAAGAAACTAATCAAATACCAAAACTTTTTATTTAAATTTGGCAAAATATAGTAGTTTGAAATGGAGATAAATAAAAAAGAGTTAAAAGAGATTAAAAAAGCACAAAAGGTTGAAAAAAGTATTGTAGAGATAAAACGAAGCTGCTCATTTATATAATAAAAAACAAGTGAAATTAAAAAACCAAAAAAAATCCCGATTATTATTATATAAACCCAATCTTTTATAGATATTTTTAATTCAAAATCTTTCATTTAACTCCTTGTTTAAAACCTTTGCACCAAGTGCAACTCCAGGCCAACCTTGACCTGCAAATATAGTATCACCAACATTATATAAACCTTTAAAAGGTGTTTTACAAGATGGCGTTGCTAAAATTGTTTTTGCATTTATGGAACTTCCTCCACAATTTACTCTTCCAATATATCTTTGAAAAGTCATACTTGTAGCACTAAATGCTTTTGTTATTTCTTCAGCTCTTATATTATCAAAATAAGCCAAAAACTCTTTTATTAAAAACTCTTGAGTTTTGTTTTTCTCTTTTTTATACTCATCTTTTGATAAGTTTTTCCAAAAAAGTGCTTTTGTATGGCTTGAAATAGTTACTGAGTATCCATTTTTACTAAGTTTTTCATCTTCAAGTTTTGAAAAAGAGATAAAAAATGAGTTTGAGATACAATTTGGAATATCATTATTTAAAATTATTTGATAATGTTCTAAAAAGGCTTCTTTACTGTTTATTGTTAAATATAAGGTAAAAGCACTTTGATCTGAAAATTTAAAACTATCATAATATTTATATATTTTAGTATCAAAGAAAAGCTCTTTTGTATCATAAATTGTAGAGTTTAAAACAACATTTTTTGCAAAATATTTATCTTTGTTACTTACTAGTAAATATCCATCATCTAATCTCTCTATATATTTTATCTCTTCATTATTTTGAACATTTACACCTTTTAAAATTCCCTCAATAATATTTCCCATACCTTTATTTGCATAAAATACCTTATGAAAAGGGTAAGAAAGTCCTAAAGCCATAGATAAAAGCGACACATCTTTTGACTTACTTTGAACTGTTATTAAAAGTTGTGCATCAATAAAACTTTGATACTCTTTTGAAATATCCCCTAAATTTTCTTTTATAAAACTACTAGCACTTTTAAATAAATCTATTTTAAATGTACTTAATAAACCAATAAATGATTTTAGACTTTTAATATAAGCATTTATGCTATGTTTTACAAAATATATATCTTTTTGTTGCCAAAACTTTTCATCTATCTCTTTGATTTTTGACCAAAAAGCTCTATTGTTTTTATTTGGATATAAACTATCTATTTTGGCTAAAAACTGTTCAAAATCTTGAATCCTATCCAAAACTTTTCCATTTTGAACTGTTCTTATTGCTATTTGGGACTCTTTTATATCAGGTTTAAATCCTATTTCATCAAATATCTCTTTTATAATATGATTATCTTCATAACCTACAAAAGTAGTTGCCCCAGCATTATAATAATTCCCATATCGCTTAAAAGTACTTGCACATCCACCAAGATTATTATCTTTTTCAAAAAGTATATGATTTTTCTCTTTGTTTAAAGCAGCTATCAAAGCCCCGCCAATTCCAGAGCCAACTATTGCTAAATCAAGCTTTTTCATTTTTTGCCATTTTAAAAGAGTCTATTGCTTTTTGTCGACTTAATTTTATATCAACAATTGGAGGGATATAGTATGAAAAAAGTCCATTACTTAAAGCACCCTCTTTATGAAAAAGTTTTGAATCCACATCTTTTAGACTTGGAATTACACTTTTTATAAAAATCCCATCTTTATCAAATTTTTCAGATTGAGAATAGGGATTAAAAACTCTAAAATATGGAGCCGCATCAGCTCCTGTACTAGCACTCCACTGCCATGAACCAATATTTGAACTAGCCTCATAATCAAGAAGTTTTGAAGCAAAATACTCTTCTCCTCTTCTCCAATCTATAAAAAGATTTTTTGTCAAAAATGAAGCAACTATCATTCTTAGACGATTTGGCATTGTTCCTGTTTTATTTAGGTGTATCATTGCAGCATCTACAATTGCCACCCCTGTTTTTCCCTCGCACCACTTTATAAAATCATCCTCATTTTGATTCCAGTTTAGATTAATTCCATTCCAGTTTTGATTTTCACTTTTTGGAAAATGGTATAAAATATAGTTAAAAAACTCTCTCCAAAAAAGTTGTCTTATAAAGACCTCTACATTTTTGTGATTTGATTTTTTATATTTATTAAATAGTATTCTAGGGCTTATTGTTCCAAATCTTAAATCAACTCCTAAATTTGAGGTTCCATCTTTATAAAAAATATCTCTATTATCTTTATATTCATCTAGTTTTTCTTCAAAGCTATCTACTCTCTCTTTTACACTTAAGGTAAAAAACTTCTCCAAACTAGCTTTTTTAAAGCCCATCTCTTCTAAACTTGGTATCTCTTTTTTTTCATATTTTATTAGTTTGATATTTGGATTTATTTTTGACTCAGTTAATTTTGAACTCTCCCATAACCAAGAAAGAGATTTATAAAAAGGTGTAAATACTTTATAAGGGGTTTTATCAGCTTTCAAAGCCTCATTTGGATGGGTTAAAAAAGAGTCATAAAATCTTCTCATAGGAATAATTTGCTCAATCTCTTCATCTCTTTTTTTTGCATATGAATCAAAATCACAAGAGCATAAGACCTCATCAAAACCCATAGGTTTTAAGCTATTAAAAACATTTTTAGCTTCATCATAAAAAACATATAAATCAAGTCCAAGATTTTGTAAAGATTTTTTTAAATTTAAAACAGCATCATAAATAAAAGTAACTCTTTTATCATCACTTTTTAATTTAGATAAAATGTTTTTATCAAATATAAAAATAGGCATCACTTTGCCACTAGATTGCTCTAATATTTTATTATCTTCAACTCTTAAATCTCTTCTAAACC
The DNA here is from genome assembly GCA_965662175.1 of Arcobacter sp. Lineage (GTDB taxonomy): Bacteria > Campylobacterota > Campylobacteria > Campylobacterales > Arcobacteraceae > Arcobacter. Next base: position 14,951 of record CBFIGT010000027.1, read on the forward strand.
AAACTATTTGTTTCAAGCTAATCCCTAATTTTATTTTTATAATATAGGAACAATAAGATTTTTGGTAGTTGAAATTTGTAAGATAATGATAAAAAGAGCTAAAAGCTCTTTTTATATTAGTTCATATCGGGTTTTGAAGTATTTTCTGTAATTATTATAATTAAATCTTATAGATTTATAAAGTTCTTTTTAAAGTTAATCACTTTTTGCAAATATCTTCTAGTCTCTTCATAAGGAAGTTTTTTTATTAAAGTATTATAAACATCCAAGGGATTTTTACTATTAATTATCCTTTTTGCACGATTTCTATCTTTATTAAAGGTTTTTAAAACATTTCCACTTCCTGTATTATAAGCACTAATTACACAATACTCTTTTGAAATAGGATTAGTAATTCCATCAAGATATTTTTTATCAAGAATTTTTAAATAAGCAGCTCCTAACTCTATATTATTACTAGCATCAAAAAGGTATGATTTACTTGGAGTCCAAGATTTACCTTTTGTATATTTGTATGCATCACGACCTGCACTTGTTGGAACTATTTGCATAAGCCCATAAGCATTTGCACTACTTACAGCAAATTGATTAAAATTACTCTCTGTTCTTATAATTGCATAAATTAAATTTTCACTTAAATCAAACTTTTTAGCATATTTTTTAACAAGAGGTTTAAATTTGGCAACCCTAATATCAGCATGGTCTTTTACCATAGGAATATCCACATAATGTACACTTATATTTTTACCATTTTTTTCGATACTTTTCTTTTTTATGTTTTTATTTATTAAGATATTAGCAAACCTATTTGCTCTCCATTCATATCTAATCTCCTTATTTTGGTCATCTTTAACCTCACCTAATAAATAAGGAGTTGCTCCAAGTTTTACACTTTTTGCTTCATATAAATTAACAGCTCGTGGGTCATCGGGAAGTAAAAGTGTAGTTATAATTGCATTTTTTAGACTATTTTTATAATCCTTTTCATCAAGAGTCTCAACTCTTACTAAACCCTTATCAAAATCTACTAAAGCTCTACTTTTATAGTTTTGTAGATATTTAACATACTCTTTCTTTTTTGGGACTTTTACATTCTTCTCACCCCAAATATTTGTAATCTCTTTTACAAAGCTAACAATACTATTTAAATCATTTGATAATTTTTTAGGATTTCTTGCATACTCAACTGTTTTATTTTTTGCTATTTGTTTAACAGCACTTGAGGGATCTTTTGTAATTACAGCTTGAGCAATGTTTTGAACATCACTTACACTACAAGAAGAGAATAAAAAAACAAAACTTAAAACTAAAAGTTTAGTTTTCATTATAATCATTAAAAGAGTTTTTTATTAAAGCTATCATATTTATTTCCTTAAAAATAATATTTTAGCTTGTAGGCTATCTACTTTCTGTTTAAACTACAATAATAATTTTCTAATATCTCACATTTAGTACACTCCAAGGTTCTTTCATCTTTTTCACAAGAAACACAAGGACTTGATTGAGTAAAATCTCTTTTTACAAAGCAATTTGGATTATTAACAGCCATATAAGATACATTTTCCACAGGGTCATAGGCTAGTTTCTCCAGTAATTCAGGTGATGAATTTTTATTTCTAGCAACTGCTCTTCTTATATTAGCATCCATATTTAATGTGAGTATATTTAAAATATCTAAACTACTAGTACTCTTTGCTATATTTAAAAGCTCTTCTTTTGGCATAACTTGAGTATTCATTTTACATCCTTTAAATTTAATAATAAAATTATACAATAAAAAAGTGTTAAAAAAGTGTTGTTTTTCAACTAATTAGTATAAAAATACTTATGGCAAACAAATTTAAATAATATTTTAAATAAAACTATACTTGATATTTTAGTTATTTATTATACTTTTTTATTATTTTATCTCTTTGGTAAACTCCTCAAAAAGATAAGTGGAAAGGGGTTTTTCTAACTTTAACTCTAACTCTATGGGTCTGTTATTTTTATATTTATGATTTTTTGCAAGACCTAAATATATAAAATTTTGTACTTTTTTATCAACATGTGAAAATTTCCTTACAAAAATATGAAGTTTTACTCCAAATTTATCAATATTTATCAATTTTTCACCATCACCTTTATCAATTGACATACTTGGTTTGCTAATATAAGTAAAACGCTCTTTGTCTAAAAAGTCATTTTGATATTTTGAAGCTTTTGAAAACTTATCCTTTTCAATAGTAATAAAAAGAAAAAAGTCATTTTGGTATTTTAAAAATCCGCTTCCCCTAAAAGAGCTATGTATTTTTGGAAAATTACAAAGTTTTGCAATATTTAACATATTATAAGATTCATAAAGTTTTAAAAATGGTATTCCATAATCTTTTATACCAAAACTCTTTTCATAAACCAAAATCCCATAATTTATAAGATCTAAAAAATACTCTTTAAAGCTGCTATTTTCTAAAAGCTTTTTAAACTCTTTTGTTTTTATTAACTTTTCATCTTCAAACTCAACAAGTTTTAAAAATCTTCCAACTTGAGCACTATCATGAAACTCTTGATTTAAAAATCTAAAACTATGATTTATACTCTCTTTTAATGGCTTTTCCAAATAGTTTTCAAGTACTTTAAATATGCTATTTTCATCACAAAAACTATTTTCACAAAGATACTTAAGTATAGAAAATTCATATACTCTTTTTATAGGTAAAAGTGATTCTAGGAATCTACAAGCTTTTATAAAATCACTATTTTTACACATAAGAAGAAACTCATCTTTTTTTTCAACTTTTGCCAAGAACTCTATATAAGAGCGACTTTCACTAATAAAAGGAAGAGGTGAGATAAAATCATCATAAGCAATATAATCCTCTAAAGTAGCTATTTTATTTCCTAAAATAGCTTTAAACTCAAAATATTTCTCTTTTAAATACTTCATACAATTAAAGTTTTCATCATCAATTTGCTCTAATATTCTATTTTTAGAGATTTCATCCATACTTATATATGCATTTTTTATATTTGCAAAGTTATTTAAAATTGATAACTTTATACTCTCTTTATCAATCTTTTTATTTCCCACTAATGCCAAAGCTATTAAATAAGCTTTTTTATGATTTCCAATAAAATCCAAAAGTGTCAAGAACTCTTTTTTATCACTTTTTCTAAGTCCACGTCCAAGTTGCTGTACAAAAATAATTGCTGAGTTTGTTGGTCTTAACATCAAAACTGTATTTATTGATGGAATATCAATCCCCTCATTAAAAATATCAACAGAAAAAATCACTTCCAAACTACACTTATCATTTTCAAGCTCTTTTATAATCTTTTCTCTTTTTTCTATTGAGTCATTACTTGTTAAATAAGTTGAAACAACTCCTCTTTTATTAAACTCTTCACTCATATAAAAAGCATGCTCTTTTGAGACACAAAAAGCTAAAGCTTTTCTTTTATTTCCACTAAAACCATAAAAGTTCATCTTCTCTATTATAAAATCAACCCTTCTATTTACCATCAAAAGTTTTGCTAATAAATCTATTTTTGATAAATCTATTTCACTATAATCTATAGATTCAATATCACTTATTCCATAATAATGAAATGGTGTAATAAGACTATTTTCCAAAGCATCATTTAGTCTTATATCACAAGCAATATTTTCATCAAAAATATCATAAATAGATTTTTTATCACTTCTATTTGGAGTTGCTGTTAAACCTAATAAAAAACTTGGTTTAAAATACTCAATTACCTTTTCATATGAATTAGCGCTTATATGATGGGCTTCATCTACAACTATATAATCAAACTCTTTTTGAGAAAAGTTCTCATAATTTGAACTTAGGGTTTGAATAGTTGCAAATATATAATCCTTTTCTAGCTCTTTTTTATTTCCTGTATATAATCCACAAGATTTATTTGAAATAATATTTTCAAAACTCTCTTTTGCTTTTATTAAAATATTTTCCCTATGAACAATAAAAAGTGCCCTTTTTGCTTTGAAATTTTTTATATCAATTGCAGCTAAATATGTTTTTCCTGAACCCGTTGCTGCTATACATAAGGCTTTTGATTGATTGTTTTTTCTAAAAAAGTTTAATTTTTCCACTGCCTCTTTTTGCATATGATTTAAAATAAACTCTTTTTTATAAACAAACTTCTCTAAAACTTGTTTTTTACAAAATTCATCATAAGCCTTTATAAACTCTTCATCAACACTGAGTGAATTTTCAAATAATGAGTTAAACTCAAAAAAAATCTCTTTTGTAAAAATATCATCTTTTTTTGATATGCTTTTTATATTCCATTCGATATTTGTCTTAAAAGCACTAGCTGTTATATTTGAAGAACCAAGTAAAATCTTATACTCATTTTCATACTCAAAAATATAAGCTTTTGTATGAAAACCCCTATTTTCCATATTTGAATCATATATTTTCAACTCAATATTATCAAAGTTCAATAAACTTAAAAGAGCTTTCCCTTGGGTAAAATTTAGATAAGTTGATGTTAGAATCTTCCCTTTAATACCTTTTTTTCTACAAGTTTCTAAGCTATCAAGAAGTAATTGAACTCCTGAAAAATTTACAAAAGCTACACTAAAATAGAAACTTTTACAATCTTTTAAAAGATTTGTAATATGATTATAAAAATTTGAAGCCTCACTATTTACAATAAGTTTATTCAAAACACCCTCTTTTTTTTTAAATATAGTTTACATAATTATTTATAAAACACATGAAAGAAATAAAGTTCAAACATTTTATGTTATTATATTAAATGCAAAATGAATTAGAAAATAAAACAAAAAAATACAATAATAGTCTATATATTGTATTAACGATAGTTTTTCTTTTATTACTATCAACAACTTATTTAGATATTAAATCAAAAAATACTCATTTAAATGAACACTTAAGAGTACTTGAAAATAATGTAATAAGTGAGTATGAAATAAGATTAAAAGAGTCTATTCACACAACAACAGCTTATATTGATAATCTTTACGAATTTTACCTAAAGAAACAAAATAATAACAATAAAAACCTAAATGAAGAAAATTATAAACTTTTTGAAGAAAATGTTAGAGAGTATTTATATACAAGTATTTATGGAAAAGTTAGATATACATGGGTTAATAAAATTCTTAATTTTAGTGGTGGTGATAATTATGCAATAAGATTAATTCACCCAAATTTGAAAAATAGCGAGGGTATTTATCTCTCCACAAATCTTAAAGATATAAAAGGAAACACTCCTTATTTAGAAGAGTTAAATGGTATAAATAAAGAGGGTGAAATCTTTTATTCCTACTATTTTAAAGAGTATAAAACAAATATAATTACAAAAAAACTATCCTATGCAAAACTATACAAAAGATTAAACTGGGTAATTGCTACAGGTATTCCTTTGGATTTATTAAACCAAAAAATTGATTTACATAAACAAACACTTCAAAAAGAGTATGATAAATATCTTCTTATTATATTGAGTATAAAAAGTTTACTTCTATTGATTTTAGTATTAGCTGTATATATTCTAAAATCAAAAACAAGTAAATATCTTTTTGAAAATCTAAATAAATCATATAATGATTTAAAATATTTAAATGAAAAACTATCTATTGCCACACAATCAGCCAAAATTGGTATTTGGAAATGGAATATCAAAGAAAATATTGTTGAGTGGGATGAAAGAATGTATCAAATTTATGAACAAAATCCAAGTAAAAGTAAAAATACCTATGAACTTTGGAAAAACTCGCTCTATAAAAGTGATAAAGAGATTGCTAGTAGGGAGCTTTTAGATACTGTTGAAAAAAATCAACTCTATTTTGCAGTTTTTAGAATTAATACAAAAAGTGGAATTAAATATATAAATGCAACAGGAAAAACTGTTTATGATAATAATAAGAATCCCCTTTATGTTGTAGGGACTAATCGTGATATAACAAAAGAGAAAGAGCAAGAGATTTTAATCAAAAGACAAAGTGACTCTATTAGTAAACATGTTATTTACTCAAGAACAGATATAAATGGTATTATTTATGATGTAAGTGAAGCTTTTTGTAAAATCTCAGGATACTCAAAAGAGGAACTTATAGGTAATTCACACAATATGCTAAGAACACCTGAAATGCCTGATAAACTCTACAAAAAATTATGGGAAAACTTAAAAGAAGAAAAAAATTGGCAAGGGGAGATAAAAAATAGAAAAAAAGATGGAACTTTTTATTGGGTTTATTCTGATATATCCCCTGAATATGATAATAATGAAAACCTAATAGGATATATATCTATTAGAAGTGATATTACTATAATCAAAGAGCTAGAAGAGAAACAAATTCAATTTTTAGAACAATCAAAAATGGCATCTTTAGGTGAGATGATTGGAAATATTGCACACCAATGGAGACAACCTCTAAGCGTAATAACAACAGCTTCAACAGGAATAATACTACAAAAAGAGAATGGAATATTAACAGATAAACTTCTTTATGATGAATTAAATGAGATTAATGAAACAGCACAATATCTATCTGAAACTATTAATACTTTTAGAGACTTCGTAAAAGAAAAAAAAGTTTATAAAGAGGTTCTTTTACAAGATAGAGTTAATCAATCGCTAAAACTTTTAAACTCAACAATTAAAAGTAATCATATTACACTTATAAATAATATAGAGAAAAAAGAGCCTGTTTATATCTCAATTGTTTTAGGAGAGCTTTCTCAAGTTTTAATAAACATAATAAATAACTCAAAAGATGCAATAATAGAAAATAAGATTGTTGAACCATTTATTAAACTTGATTTAGAACTATTTAATGATAAAATTATACTAACTATTGAAGATAATGCAGGTGGAATTCCCCAAGAGTTTATATCTAAAATTTTTGAACCATATTTTACAACCAAACACAAAAGTCAAGGTACAGGACTTGGTTTATATATGAGTCATAAAATTATTCATGATAGCTTAAAAGGAAAACTTTATGCTAAAAATACTCAATATGGAATTAAATTTTTTATTGAACTACCATTAAAAAAGATAAAAAAATAAATATATTAATAGGATAAAAATGAACAAACTAATAATTAAATCAAATAATAGTAAAAAATTTACTTTATATTGCCCATTTACAAATGAAAAACTTGATAATGATAATAATTCATTTGAAATATATGAGGGTGCTGGTAACTATTTATTTTCTATGTGTGAAGATTGTCTTTTTTTTGATGCAGGAAATAATGCTGAAATCGAAAAATATTGGAGGGACTCTGCACTTGAAGCTATAGAGAAATTTGTAAATAATCATAAAGAAGAGAACATTCTAATAATCGAAGTAGAAGATAAAGATGATACATATTTTTATGGCTTTTTAAATGAAGATAATATAGAACTAAGTAATGAAGAGATTAAAAAAAGATTTATAAACTATTAAATAATTAGAAGTTTTCTTCTAATTATTAATATTACTTTGTAGTACTAGATGATTTACTAGATACTTTAATACCAGCTTTGCTACAAGCATCTTTTAGATTTTCATTGTTTTGAATTAATCTAATAAACACTTCAACTTTTTGGGCTAATTCCATATTTGTTATTGACATATTTATCCTTTCTATTTTTCTAACTAGGATAAGAATTCAGAATGTGAGATATTTAGATTTCTATAATAGTATTTGGTTGCGGAATCAGGATTTGAACCTGAGACCTTCGGGTTATGAGCCCGACGAGCTACCGAACTGCTCTATTCCGCGGTTTGAAAATAAAAATATTAAAAACAATATTTGTAGTAAATGTAGCAAATGATTAAAAATGAAGTTTTGAGTTAAATTTTTAAGATAATACTAAGTAAATGATAAAAGCGATAGTCTTCAACTTTTATAGGAGTGAGTATATCTGAACTTTCTTAATAAGAGATTATAAAACTACCTATAAACCATATAATAAACTTTAATCTGATATAATCATTAAAAATTCCTTAAAGGAAAAATATAATGAGTGGTACAGGCCATCTTATCCTAATGTTTGCTGAAGCTTTCTTTTTGTCAATATTTCTTTATATTTTAATACGTTTAAAGCCATGGCTTGGATTTAGTCCTTTATTTGTAACAGTAGGTTCGTTACAATTTGTTCAAGTAATACTTGCAATGAGTCTTTATATTGAAGTTTTCCCTGGCCTACTCATTAGTCCTGGTTCATCAGTATTTTTTGTAGGAACAATTTTAGGGGTATTACTTGTTTATATTGTAAATGATGCGTTAAGTACTAGGAAATTGATATATAGTTTATTAATTGCCAATGTATTTTTGAGTTTAATAACAATCTCAATAAGTCAACATTTTTTAGGAGAAGATATTCATTTCTTTGTTGATTTACCTCGTGAAGTTTTTTTACAACACCCTAGAGTAATGATTGTTGGTACATTAGCATTATTTATTGACACTATT
>CBFIGT010000028.1:0-11675 GCA_965662175.1 Arcobacter sp.
ATTAATCTCCTCTTTTTTAACTAAAATCTGCTCTTTTTTAAGTTCACTCTCAATTTTTGCTAACTCTAGCTCTTTTTTAGAGTTTAATTCATTTTTTTGTAATTCAAGTTTTGTATCTAACTCTTTGTTTTTTAAACTAATTTCCTCTTTGCTAGGACCAAATAATGAGTTGAGTTCACAGCCTGAAAAGAGAAATAACATTAATAATATAAAAAAATATTTCATAGGTTTTTTCCATTAAAAAAATATTACATATTATATCATCTACAACTTAGATTATAAAACTTTTTGATATAATAATTAAATTTAGAGAATTAAGGGATTATTTGAAACGAAATTTATCAATTTATATTATATTTGTACCTATTATATTTGTTTTAATTTCTATTACTACGCTTACTGTTTATAACATCAATGAAATAAATAAAAATGGTCAAAAACAGATTGATGAATATAAAAATGAGTATTTAATCAATGAAAAAACTAAAATTTATAATAGAATCCACTATTTTGCAAATATAATCAAACACAAAACCAATGAGTATAATAGTATTAAAAATGAAGAGATCAAATTAAAAGCTGATGAGCTTGTATCATTTGGTAAAAATTTATTTAATAAGAATAATAATTATTCAAAAGAGGATATAAAAAAGATTTTTATCTCAAGAACAGAGAGTTTAAATAGTAAAAATAATAATAATTACTACTCTTTAATTGATATAAAAACAAATAAAGTAATTTTAAATAATCAAAAAAAACTACTGAATTTGGATGTATCTAAGTTTGTAGATTTAGATGGTAGACAAATTATTTTAATGGAAAATGTTTATGATAAATTTTTAAAGTTAAAACTTACCAAATCTGATAATGATGAAAAAAGATATAATAAAATTATTTATATTAAAAAACTTGAAGAGTTAGATTTAGCTGTTATTTATGGTGAGTATATTGATGATATTAATTTAGAGATTCAAAATAAGATATTATCTGATGTTTTATATTATGATTTTGAAAATAATCCATATATTTTTATAATAAAGATTTTTGACTTTAATAGAGATAGCAATTATGGAGAGGTTATTTTACACCATGCAAAACCTGAACTTGTTGGTAAAAAGTTAAGTTTAAATAATAGTGATAGAAGAGTAGATGATTACAGAAGAGATTATATTCAAAAACTTAAAAATTATGGTGAGGGTTTTGTAACATACTATTACTCAAGACCTGATAGTAATAAGATTTCCCAAAAAATGTCATATTTTTATTTGCAAAAAGATTGGAACTGGGCTTTGGGAGCTGGTTTTTATTTTGATGATTTAGATGAGAGTATTAAAGATTTTAGGATTAAAATAAAACTACAAACTAAAGATAATGTTAATGCAGCGATTATTTTATCAATATTCCTAACTATATTAATCTCTATAATTCTGTTTTTTATCTCAAATAGAATAAACAAAATTATTGGTGATTATTCTCAAAATCTAAAAGACTCAAATGAGCAATTAAAAAAACAAAAAGATATTTTTGAAACTCTTTTTGAAAAATCATCTGATGGTATTTTGATTTATAATGAAAATGGAGATATTATAAATTGTAATGACTCATTAGTTAGAATTTTTGGTTATGAAGATAAAGAGTTTTTATTAGGTAAAAACTATTTGGAATTTTCACCTAAACTACAATTTAAAGATGAGTTATCTAATAAAAAAGCAAAACTAATAAATAAAATATGCTTTGATAATAAACTATATAGTTTTGATTGGTTATTTCAAACAAAAGTTAGAAAATCAATCTATTGTGAAGTAACAGCAACAATTATTGATTTGGATGGTGATTTAGTAATTCACTCAGTTATTAGAGATGTTACAGAAAAAAAAGAGTTAGAAGAAAAAACAAAAAGACAGCAAGTTATGTTAGCTGAAGAGTCAAAAAAATCAGCAATGGGTGAGATGATTACAATGATTGCTCACCAATGGAGACAGCCTTTAAATAATGTAAATCTTTTAATTCATTTTGTAAGGGATAATTTTGATAGGGATAATATTACAAAAGATGATTTAAAATCTATTGCAAATGATATGAGAACACAAATTGAGTATATGTCTAAAACAATTGATGATTTTACTAACTTTATAAACCCAAGAAGAGAGATTAGTATTTTTGATTTAAAAACAGCATTTGAAAAAACATTTAATATCATAAAAGGTCAATTTACTAAAAATAATATTAAGATTATTGAAAATATTGAAAATATCGAAGTTAAAGGTATTGAGAATGAGTTTATGCAAGTATTGTTGAATATCTTAAATAATGCAAAAGATTCATTAGATAATATTCAAAAAGATAAACTAATTTTTGTAAATGGAAAAGTTGTAAACAATAAAGTAATATTTACAATAAAAGATAATGCAGGAGGAATTCCAAAAAAAGTATTATCAAGAATTTTTGAACCATATTTTACAACTAAACATAAGAAAAACGGTACAGGTATTGGTTTATATATGTCTGAAGAGATTATTAAACAGTATAAAAATGGCTCAATTCTTGCTAGTAATGAACACTACTATTATGAGAACAAGTTTTATGAGGGAGCCATGTTTACAATAACTTTTGATTTAGATTAATTGATTTTTTATAAAATCTTGATAGTGACCCTCTATCTCATCTAACTCTTCATGTGTTCCTTCTTGAACAATCTCTCCAGCCTCTAATACATAGACTCTAGTTGCATTTTTTACAGTGCTTAGTCTATGTGCTATTGTAATAACAGTTTTATCTTTTAAGATATTTTCTAAAGATGTAAATAGTTTTGTTTCTGTATGAACATCAAGTGCAGAGGTTGATTCATCAAAAATAATTACATTTGCTTTTGATACAATCATTCGAGCAATAGATAATCTTTGTCTTTGACCTCCACTTAATCTAATACCATGTCGTCCTACTATTGTATCAAGCTTATTCTCCATTTGATTTACATTTTCATATAGTTGAGCTATTTTTAAAGCCTGATAAATCTCTTCATCACTTATGTTTTCATTTCCCATTGTTATATTAAATCTAAGAGTATTATTAAATAGTATAGGCATTTGTAAAACTAAAAAGATATTTTTTCTTAAAGATTGTTTATCAATATCTTCAACATTTATACCATTATATACAATAGAGCCACTCTTTTTTTGATAAAAGCCCGATATTATTTGGGCTAGGGTTGTTTTACCACTTCCACTAGCACCTATTAAAGCTATTTTTTCACCAGCTATTACATTTAATGAGATATTTTTTAAAATCTCTTTTTCTTCAATATATGAAAAAGATAAATCTTTAATCTCAATATTTAAGTTACTTATATTTTCATCTAGCTTTTTATTACCACTTGACTCTTGTTCTAAATCTAAGATATTATTGATTCGTTTTAGTGCTGCTTTTGCATTTGCGTATGAGTATTGTATTGATAAAATATCTTGAACAGGTGTCATTATAAACCAAATATATCCAAACATAGCAAACATCATACCAATAGATAAATCACTATATGCAACCATTACTAAACCAGATGCTCTTAAAACCTCAAAAGCAACTAAAAATATTGTAAAAGAGAATCTCTCATATGCTATACTTTTATAGTTAAATTCATCTGATGTTTTTTTAACATTTAGGGCTTTATTAACTGATTCATTAAAAAAATATGACTCTTTATTACTCGCTTTTATTTGGCCAAATAGTTCTAAAACCTCTCCTAAATTATCTTGAAATTTTTCAATTGCTTTATTCTCTTCTTTTTTTAAACCACCAACACTTCTTGCTATTTTTTTTGAAATAAGCATGATTATTGGTTGAATAAAAAGAATCATAAGTCCTAATATTGGATGAATTGAAATCATTACAATACAAACAGCAATTAAGGTTAGTATTGAAGCTATAAATTTACTAGCACCATTTATAATAAAAGAGTCTAAGGTATTTACATCTGTTACCAAATTTGATGTAATAGCTCCACTTCCAAGTGTTTCATACTCATTCATAGAAACTTTTTCCAAGTGATTTAAAAGTTTTTCTCTTATTTTAAAAGTTACATATTTTGATATTCTAGTAAATAGTTTAGTGGTAATTGCACCAAATAAAAAATAGATTACTCTTAAAATAATTACACATAATGTTACAACAGCAATATAATAAAAAGCATCACCTGAACCAAAAAAATTATTAATTGTGTTTACAAAATGACTAGGTTTGTTTAATAAGACTTCATCTACAAGAGCAGGAAGCATCAAAGGAATTGGAACACTTATAAATATGGCAATAAAAGTAAATATTTGTCCCCAAATAAGATCTTTTTTTTTGTCCAGAATTAAGTTGTATATTGTTTTGAGGGTTATTTTATTACTTTTCATTGGGCAATTATATCTTTGTGATTGTAATAAAGGGATTAATTTTAATTTATACAAATTTTTTTAAAAAATATAATTTAAATCAAAAGCCTTTTAAGATATTATTCCGTATGGAAAAAATAGTAAGTACACGTGAATTAAAGAAAAATTTTTTAGAATTATGTAATGAGATATCAAATGAGGATTCAAAAGCTCTATTGGATTTTAAAGATATTGAAAAAATAGAAGATATTATAAAAAATTATTGTACTGAAGATTATCCATTAAGTAAAGTATTACTTATGTATCATAGATATGCCTCTATTGCTTTTTTATCAGCTGAGTTTATAAAAAATGCAAAAGTATTTATTGATGACTCTTTAAGTAACTATATTGTTTTAGCCTTAGTTAATAAACCTGACCCGGATGAAGTTTCTATTGTTTATTCAAATATTGATGCTTTATCAAAATTTCCTACAAGAGCAATCTCTATAAAAGATATTATTAGTTTTTTAGAGGCTAGAGATATTGAGGCTGTACTTAAGGAATTTTATAAAAATAGACCATCTCTATTTTAATTTCTTTATAAAAATAATTTTACCTAAAAATTAAAAATACCATATATTCAAGCTTTATCTTAATAAAATAATCAATTTAAGTAATTAATAATTTTTATATAAAAAAGAGAGTATAATCTATACTTAAAAAATAAAATATATAACAAGGGTCTTTTTTGTGTAATAACTTATGTAATGAATTGGAACAATTAGTTGGAAAAGAGATAAAAGAGAAGTATTTAAGCAAAATAATAAATGATGCAAATATCGGATTTGTTTTATGTAAGGCGTCTGATGTAAACTCTATTATCTATGCTAATAGTTTTTATTATTCATTTACAGGTTATACAAAAGAGGAGATTGTTGGTAAAAATTTATCCTCTTTATGTGTTGATGAAAATGATAAAATGAAATTAGTAGAGATTGAGAATTCATTAAAAAATCAAAAATTTATTACAAAAATTATAAAAAACAGAAAAAAAAGTGGAGATATATTTTATAATAAATTGACTATTTCACCTATTATTGATGATTTGACAAATGAGCTTAAATTCTATTTTGCCATTCATGTGGATATTTCAAAACAGATTGAAGAGAAAAAATATTTTGAGAAAATAATAAATTCAACTAAATCTATTATTTGTGTAACAAATGGAGAAGAGTTAATAAAAGTTAATAAAAGATTTTTTGATATTTTTGGATTTGAAAATATAGATGAGTTTAAGTTAAATCACAAATGTATAAGTGATTTATTTATTAAAAAAGATGCTAATTATTTATTGCCAATAATAAAAAATAAAAAGTGGAATAACTTTTTAAATGAAAATCCAGATAAGTTTTTTAATACTTGTATGCTAGATAAAGATAATAATGAAAGATTTTTTCAAGTTGAGTCATCAGGAAAAATATTTTTAAATGAAGATAATGATGTAATCACATTTACAGAAATCACAGAAATAATTAATCAAAAAAAGTTATTAGAGAGTCAAACAAAACATGCAGCAATGGGTGAAATGATATCTATGATAGCACATCAATGGAGACAGCCTCTTACTACTTTGAGTACTATTTATGCAAAAATTAATGTATTAAATAAAATGAATATGTTAAAAGGAAATGAGTTTGATAATGCTTATAAAAAAAGTACACAAATTGTTGAGTATCTATCTAGTACGATAAATGACTTTAGAAACTTTTTTAGTAAAGATGAGATTATAACTAAACTCTCAATTGATGATGTTATTTTAAACTCATTTAAAATAATTGCTCCAAGTTTTGAATCAAAAGATATAGATTTTCAGTTTATTCAAACAGAGTTTACAAAAAATACAATAATTGCAATAAACTCCTCAAAATTTTCACAGGTTTTATTAAATCTTTTAAAAAATTCACATGATGCTTTACTTGAAAATAATATAGAAAATAAAACTATAAAATTAACAGTTGAGATGGAAAATGAGTATTTATCAATTGTTTTAGAAGATAATGCAAAAGGAATACCTGAAAATATTATCTCAAAAATATTTGAACCATATTTTTCAACAAAAAGTAAAAATGGCACAGGATTGGGTTTATATATGTCAAAAATAATAATTGAAGAGCATTTGAAAGGTGAACTAAGTGTTAAAAATAGTGAAAATGGTGCCTTATTTAAAATATTATTACCGAAAAAACTAATAAAGGGGGAGTAATGTCTAATACTTTTATGAATGATTTAAAAATATTTGCAAAACATTTAACTGTTTTAATTTGTGAAGATGATGTTGAAGTTGGACTTGAATTAAAAGGATTATTACAAATATTTTTCAAACAAGTATTTTTGGCTAAAGATGGAGAAGAAGCATTAGTTTTATATAAAAAAAATAGATGTGATATTGTAATTTCAGATATTAATATGCCAAAAATATCAGGTGTTGAGTTATCTAGGGAGATTAGAAGTTTAAATAAACAGCAAGTTATTATAATATTAAGTGGTCAATTAGAATCAAATTTTATTAATTTAATAGATATTGGTATTCAGTCTTTAGTATCAAAACCTCCCCAAATGGATGATTTTTTACAGAAAATTTTAGATCATTGTGAAAATATAGTTTTAAAAAAAGAGTTAAATAGAATAAACTTTAGTATTCTTTTTTCAAAAAACCAAAATACAAGAAATGATAATATATCTTCAATTGCAAAAGAGATTGCAAAAGAGAAGTCTATTGAGGATTTAGTTAATCATTATGCAAGTAGATTTGATATTGAGCATAGTTATGATGAAGATATGTGGAAAGATATTTTTCAAAATATTCAAGAGTTAAATGGCAATTATGAGGATGCAATTAATAATATTGTATCAATTGGTTTTAATGAAGAGATAAAACAAGAGCTTATTAAGATATTTTCTAGATATAACAAAACTTTAGATTTAATTCCTGGAATAAGTAAGTTTTCAACTATCTTTTTAGAGGTCTCTTTAGTTTTAGAACAAATAAATACAAAAGAGTTAGATACCTGTCCAAAAGAGGTATTTGCTATGTTTGAATATTTTTATGAAGATATTATTAACTTTTTTAATGTTATTTTTGCTAACAAAGAGACTCAAAATATTACACACTTAACTAATTCATTTAAAAATAGTGTGGAGCAGTTGGAGATTAAACTTGGGATAAAAGAGCTAGAAGAGGATGAATTAGAACTCTTCTAAAAGTAAGTAAAAGCTTATAAAATATCTAATAATTGTCTTAAATTATCTATTTTTTTACTAGCATTTGAAAAGTCTTGTGTTTTTGTAAACTCATTATGTACAATTATACACTCAATTCCAGCTTTAAAAGCAGAGCTTAAACCCCTTTGGGAATCCTCAATAACTATAGCTTCCTCTTTTAAGGCATTAAACTTTTTTAAAGCTGTAAGATAAGGCTCAGGATGTGGTTTTGCAAAGTTATAATCCTCTTCACACAAAACAAAATCCATATAATCAACTAATCCTCTGTTATTATGAATAATTTCAAAATCAACTCTTCTTGATGTAGTTACTATTCCCATTTTGTATTTTTTTGCTAACTCTTTTAAAACCTCTTTTACTCCAGGAATAAGAATATTTTCACTTTTTAAAAACTCTTGATAATAGATATTTCTTTGTTTTCTAGCTTTTGAGATATGAAGTTCACTAATACCTTTTTCTTGAGCTTTTTCCCAAGCCGTTCCACCTCTAGCCATAATCTTCATATAATCATCGAACTCTAAACTTAAGCCAAAAAACTCCATCAAGGCCATTTGACTAGCTTTAAAATAGAGTGCTTCTGTTTCTACTAATACACCATCATTATCAAAAAGAATATATTTTTTCATCTTTTACATACTTTTTTAAATAGTCAGCAATCTCTATATCATATTTTTTTAATCTATCTTTTAGAAATATAATCTTTGCCTCATCATTTTCCCAATAAAGGGCACCTATTGAATTTTCATATATTTTTAACTGTCTTAAGTCAGATACAAATAGTGGTCTATTTGTAAAAATATCTAATCTATAATATTCACTAACTAAAATCAAGTCACTATTATAAATCTCTTTAGTATAAAATATTTTATTAAAACTAAATTTATTCTCTCCAATATTATATATTAGAATCTTATTTTTATTTGGAAATAAACCCTCAAATATCTTTTCATAAAGTTTTGAGTTTATATCTTTTGAATATAAGCTAGTAATAAAAAGAGTTATAATTAAAATAAATTTTTTCAAAATAAGTACTCAACTCCAATCAAAAATCTTTGTGCTGTATGTTGTGAATATAAAGTATTTGTAGTTGTAGCTCCAGGGCTTGTAAGGACATCAAACTTTGAGCTATAACTTTTGTTTAATATATTTTCACCCTTTAAACTAAAAATAAAATCTTTTTTAATTTTATATTTCCATCCTAAAGATAAATCATAAAAATCTTTTTCTGTTTCATCATTTTGTCTATAAACAATCTCTGAAAAAAGTGTTGAAAGGCCATTTATATAAGTTGTTCTAAGTTGAGCACCTTTATAATCAAATTTACCAAGTGTTGGTATCTTATCCCTATATGAATAAAACATAGAGAAGAAGTTTTTGAAATTTAAAACATGATACTCATTTGATAAAACAGCATAATTAAAATCCATTTTTGTAGGAGTGTTAACAACTACACCAAAGCTATCTGCATAAGCAACTGCATCTATAAGTTTTGAAACTCCAAGTTTAAGTGATGTTTTTGAGTTTCCTTTTTCATAAATTGTTTCATGGGAGAGTAGTTTTACACTCATTTTATCTATATTGCTATTTCCATAAGTTGATGTTATTAAATATGGCTCACTTAACATATCTGTATCAGAATAATAGGTTTTAAATGTAAAATTATCATTTGTAAAAATATGACCAACTCTTAAAGTATCACCATATTCATTATCAATTCCACCATTGTTTTCTGATTTTGTAAACTTATATCCAAATGTTAAAATCGAGTTATTATTTAACCAATACTCATCTTGAAAATATAAAGAGTAGATATTTTGTAAGTTGAAATCCTGGGTAATATTTGTGTTTCCATACTTAATTGTTTTATAATCAATATCTTTTCTTCTATAATCAAAACCTGCAAAAATATTATGATTTTTAATTTTATTTTCATAAATAGCTTTTAAAGTACTAACATTTTCTCTTGTATTTTTGTATAAGCTATTTTCAGTTGATACAATTGCATTATCATCTTTAAAATCTAAAATTGTATCAATAATTGAGTGATTAAAAGATAGAGTTACCTTATCATTTAAAACCATTTTTTCAATATTAAAATCATAAATACTATTTTCTATAGAAGAATCAAGGGGAGTTGCATCTTTACTAAGATTTATAAAGGCATCATTTTTTTGTTTTAAAACTTGCACATTAAGTTTTAAATCTTTTTTTTCAAACTTTGAAAAAAAGTGTAAATTCTCTTTATCTTTTGATAATTTTTGAGATTTGAAGTTTGTTTTATCTTGATTATCATTTGTAAAGTCTAAAAATATTTGATATCTAGTTTTATCCATATAATCAATATAGTTTATCCATGATTGATTATATCTATCATCTCCAAGTAGCGTTTTGAATTTTCCACCTAAATCTTTTTTTGGAGTTTTTGTATATAATTTTACTACTAAAAGTGAAGCTTCTGTTGAAAATTTAAATGAAGGTGAACCTAAATAAACTTCAATATGGTCAATAAAACCTAAGCTCATATTCCCATATAAAGGTAAACCACTTCCATAAGTTCCTGATACTAACTCTTGATTATCTAAATATAATCTCATAGTGTGAGATTGAAAAGAGATTGCTTGGGAGTTATAAATATCTGGATATAAGAATCTACTCTCTTCATAAGTAAAGTCAGGAATTGATTTTAAAACATCTTTTAATGTTTTAGCTTGCATACTATTTAAATCATTTCTTGTATAAATAAAAAGATGTCCACCATTTTCTATTTTTGTTATTTGTGATAAATCACTTTTTTGGGAAAACTCTTTTAATAAATAATCTAAATTATTAGCACTAAGAAATAGGCCAAAAAATAGTAATAAATATATAAATTTCTTCATAAAATACCTTAATAAATTTGGAATTGTATCCAAAATATTATTAAAGTATTGTTTTTTGAAATAAATAAGTAATTATTGATAAGGTTTCGGGCTTGGTGGGAACTCTTTAAAAGACTCTTTTATAGCATTTGTTATGGCATTTTTATATTTTAAATTTTCAACTGGGTTTGAAAATTGAAGTTGAGTTTTAATGTTTTCTAAACCTCTCTCCTCTTTATAAGCAAAAGCAACTTTTTTACCCATATCTTCAGTTCTATTAAAAATAGCATTTGCATAAGTTCTAATAAAAGTGAACTCTTTTTGACTAATTTTATCACCCCAAGCAAAAAATACAAATTTTCCATTTGGTATTAGATTTTGGCAATCTTGATACATAATTTCTCTTTCAAACTCTGTATTTTGCATAGTATAATATTTTTCTAAATCAGCATCAAATTTCATTAATAAAGATGAAGCATTTATATTTTTTTCTATTAGGTTAAAAAGATTTTTAATCTCTACAATTTTACCCTTGCACTGTTTTTCCATGGCATTTTTAAAAATAGTTATGTAAGTTTCACATTTTAACTCAATCATTTTATCAAATTGGTCAAAATCTTGTTCTAAAAGATATTTATTTGAGTCAAATCCCACTGGAGTAACTAAAGGATTATAAATAAAAATTGTTCCAATTATATTTTTCTTTATATCTTTTTTTGTTTTTATTTTGTTTTTTAAATCTTGAGCTGTTATTACTTCATCATCATAATTAAAGTACATATAACTAGATGTTAAAAAAATCTCATCATATTTAGTCTCTATTTCTCCAAAATATTGCATTTTTGCCTTTCTAAATTTTTGTTTATTAGATATTTATTTATCTATATTTTTGCCATTATACTTAAATTATTTACTTATTTTGCTGATAATTAATTTAAATAAAGCAATACATCTTCTAAATTACCTTGGATTAATTTTATTGAACTACATGCAATCATAAGATTAATAGGTAAATTAAAATTTTCTATCTCTTTATTTTGATTATCCAAATATTTACCATTTTCTAAATGTTTTTCATTATCATTGAATTTTTTAACATAAGAGGATAAATCATCCATATATCCATAAACCTCTTTGCCCTTTGCAAAGGCATATCCACACTCCCAAACAGTTCCACTATCAG
>CBFIGT010000028.1:11685-22227 GCA_965662175.1 Arcobacter sp.
AAAAGATTTAAATTAGCAATAACAATATCAGATTTATCTATTAGTTCACAGTTTTTAGTAAAAATCTCTTTTGCTATCTCCTCTTTTTCTTGATTAAAATTTATTACATTATCTAAGGGAAATAATCCTTTAAAATTATATTTCTCACAAAGTTTTACATACTCTTTTCCACGCTCTATTGCATCTAATTCAAATACATCAGGTCCAGCTAAATATATTGTTTTCATGTTAATCCTTATTTAAACTATTTAATAAACTAAAAAGATTTGTAGGTTCAACTAAAATTCCATGAACTCTAGTTGCAAAGTGTAAATGTGGTCCAGTTACTCTTCCCGAACTTCCACTATATCCAATTATTTCCCCTTTTTTTACAAATTGATTTTTCTTTACAATCATACTATTTAGATGAAAATAACAAGTATAAACAGCCTGTCCATGGTCAATTATAATAGAATTACCTGCATAAAATCTATTTTTTGCTAATTTTACTATGCCATCATTTGAAGCAATTATTGCCGTCCCAACAGCTGCTTTAAAATCAATTCCACTATGATAGCTTCTTAGCTTATTGTTATAAACTCTTTTTGTACCAAAATCACTTGTAATCTCTGAGTTCATAGGCATTATAAACTCTTCATTCCATTGTAAGGTTTCATTTTTATATCTATATATTCTCATAGCCTCTTGATACTCAAGTTTAGTTCGTATTTTATCTTTTTCATTTAGTTCTACTTTTGATTTTTGAACATTAATTTTTTCACTTAAATACTCTCCATCTACTATTTCAATTTGTACACCGGTAAACTCTCTTTTTTTCTTTTTTAAGTAAGAGATTATCACTCTTTTTTTACCTATATTTTGATAATAAGAGATGGGAACTAGGGCATAAAAGCTATTTGTTTTGAATTTGTTTTCATAAAATGGAATATTTACATTATTAAGTGTGAGTTTAACATCAGAGATTTTATCCTCTGAAAATATTTCTATTAGAGTTGTTTGAGCATTTTTGACTTTTTTATTATGAACTTTTATATTAATATTTGAGTGAGAAAATGAAAAAAACAGTAGTGTAAATAGTAGAACTTTTAAAATAGACATAATATTTTAAAACTCATTTCCATCAATTGAATTATAAGTAAAAGTAGTAACAATACCATCTTCAACTTGATAGCATATTTCAATTGGTCTACAACAAACCTCACAATCATCAACAATTTCAGCATATCCAAAAATACCCGTATCTAGTAAAACTGAAACAGCACTTCTACAATAGGGACATGTAAATTTTAACTCTTCCATAACTCTCCTTTTGAGATTATATAATATCATATTTATTTCAAACTTGCTATAATCGCAGAAAATTATGAAAACTATTGGAGAATTAAATGGGTAGAGCCTTCGAATATAGAAAAGCGTCAAAAATGAAAAGATGGGGAGCAATGTCAAGAATTTTCCCTAAACTTGCAAAAGCTATTGAAATGGCAGCAAAAGCAGGTGTTCCTGATCCTGAAATGAATTCAGCACTTAGAACAGCTATTTTAAATGCAAAAGCTGAAAATATGCCAAAAACAAATATAGATGCGGCTATAAAAAGAGCAACAGGAAAAGATTCAGCAAACTTTTCTGAAGTTAACTTTGAGGGAAAAGGTCCCCATGGTGTTTTGATTTTTGTTGAAACAGCAACTGATAATAATACAAGAACAGTAGCAAATGTAAAAATGTATTTTAACAAAAATGGTGGTTCTATGGCACCAACAGGTTCTTTAGAGTTTTTCTTTGATAGAAAAGCAATATTTGAGTTTAAAAAAACAGAAGAGATGGACTTAGAAGAGTTAGAGTTAGAGTTAATTGATGCGGGACTTGAAGAGATTGAAGAGGATGAAGAAGAGGGTATTGTATTAGTTACAGCTGATTATAAAGATTTTGGTACATTAAACAAAGCTTTTGAAGATTTAGGAATTGAGCTTACTAAAGCTAAATTAGAAAGAATTTCAAATAACCCTAAAGAGTTTACAGAAGAAGAGCAAGAAGAGATTGGAAAACTGTTAGAAAAGCTTGAAGATGATGATGATGTTCAAGCTGTTTATACAAATATAGCATAAAATTAAAAAACTGGTTTTATTACCAGTTTTTTAATTACTAGCTTGTATCTCTTTTATTACTCTAGAGATATTTGCAATTCTTGTACTTGAGTTTGGGTGAGTTGAAAAAAACTCAACAGACTCTTTTTTCCCACTACTCATATTTTGCCAAAATTTTAAAGCCTCATTTAAATCATAACCCGCTTTATGCATAAGATGAATTCCTATTTCATCAGCTTCACTCTCTTGCATTCTTCCATAAGGTAATAAAACTCCATATTGTGCTCCCGCACCATAAGCCACATTAAAAGCACTTGTATACTCAGGCGCTTGTGTTCCAATAACTATTGTCCCTAGTATTTGAACTCCTTGGGCTAGTAATCCATTTGTCATTCTTTCAGCACCATGACGTGCAAGTGCATGGGCAATTTCATGGGAAATAACTGTTGCTAATTGGTCATCATTTTTTGCAACAGATAATATTCCTGTATAAACAACTACCTTTCCACCAGGTAAACAAAAGGCATTTTTTTGCTCATTTTTAATAAGATTAAATTCCCATTTATAATCATCTTTATCAACAATTTTTGCAATCTTTGAACCTATCTCTTTAACTCTATTTGCATCTTTTGTATTTCTTATAACTTCAGAATTTTTGAGTGCATCTTTATATGATTTTTCACCTAAAGCTAACTCTTGCTCTTGAGAAATAAAAATCATTTGTGACCTATTTGTAATAGGTGCTTTATTTGTACAAGAGATTATGGAAAATGAAATTAAAAATATTAATAAATATTTTTTCATAATTAAAACCTTTTTATTTTTTATCAAAAATTATAACATTTTTTAAATAACTCTTTTCATATTATTTTAATAACATAAATACCTTCAAAATCAACACATACATTATTATCTTCAATAATATGAGAACATATTTTAATTGAAGCACTTTTTTTGGAGCTAAGTTTTTCTTGTAGCGTTTGTAGTTCACTACTTGAGGGTACAAAAGTTTCACATACAATATCTTTAGTAACAGGTTTTAAAAATTTTGCTTGGCTATTTATAATTACTATATTTGCCTTATCTATTTTAAACTCTTTTGATAATAAAAAAAGAGTTGACCAAGCTGATATTGTAGTGATTGTACTTAAACTTCCTCCAAAAGCTGTTCCTTTGTCATTTATATTAATATCCAAAGGAGCTTGAGTAATAAGCTTTTTATTATCAAATGATTTAATAGATAAATTCATTAGTTTTGTCATTGGTATTTCATTATGAAGTTTTTTTTCTAAGTCTATGATATTCAATAAATTGCCTTATTTGTTTTTTTAGATTTTACTATATTTAATTTAGAAGTATAATAAATATAAGATGAAATATATGTACAAAAAGAAGTTCGATGTACAGTTTTTGTACATCAATGAAAATAAATTTTCTCTAATTTTCTTTAATTGTAAATATTTTATAATTTGAAAAAATATTGATTTACTGATAAAAAGGTAACATATCTAGGATATTTGTAACTATTATATACACAAATAAAACTTGTACAACTCTTTACAAGAATTGTACATTAATAAATGATTCAATGTGATATAATTGCCTTACAAATTAATTAGGAGATATTTATGAGTTTAATCGCTGATTATAAAGCACATACAGAAGAAAGACTAAATGAAGGTGGTCTTCCTCCATTAGCATTAACTGCTGACCAAACTGCACAGTTAGTGGAAGTTTTAAAAGCTAATACTTCAGATGCAGAGTATGCATTAGATTTATTTAAAAATAAAGTTAGCCCAGGTGTTGATGACGCTGCATATGTAAAAGCTGCATTTTTAAATGATATAGTTCAAGGAAATGCAAGTTGTTCTGTTATTTCTAAAGTTGAAGCTATTGAGATTTTAGGAACAATGATGGGTGGATTCAACGTTACTCCACTTGTTGATGCATTAAAAATTGATGAAGTTGCACAAGCAGCAGCTGAACAATTAAAAAATACAATATTAGTTTATGATTCATTTAATGATGTTAAAGATTTAGCTGATGCTGGAAATGCACAAGCAAAAGAGATTATCCAATCTTGGGCTGATGCTGAGTGGTTTACTAATAAACCAGCTTTAGAAGAAGAAATGACTTTAACTGTATATAAAATTCCAGGTGAAACTAATACAGATGATTTATCTCCTGCAACTGTTGCATTTACAAGAGCTGATATTCCTTTACATGCAACTGCAATGTTACAATCAAGAATGGAAAAACCACTTGAGATGATGGCTTCTTTAAAAGAAAAAGGTCACCCTTTAGCATACGTTGGTGATGTTGTTGGTACAGGTTCATCTAGAAAATCAGGTATTAACTCAGTTCAATGGCACATGGGTAGAGATATTCCAGGTGTTCCTAATAAAAGAACAGGTGGTGTTGTAATTGGTTCTATTATTGCTCCAATTTTCTTCAATACAGCAGAAGATTCAGGTTGTTTACCAATCCAAGCTCCAGTTGATGAGTTAGAAACAGGTGATGTAATTACTTTAAAACCATATGCAGGACAAATTCTTAAAAATGGTGAAGTAGTTTCTGAGTTTAATTTAGCTCCTAATACATTAACAGACGAAATGAGAGCAGGTGGAAGAATTCCATTAATTATTGGAAAAGGTTTAACAGCAAAAGCTAGAGCTGTTTTAGGTTTAGGTGCATCTGATGCATTCGTAACTGCTTCTCAACCAGCTGCTTCAACTACAGGGTTTACACAAGCTCAAAAAATGGTAGGAAGAGCATGTGGAATTGAGGGTGTTAAACCTGGTATGTATGTAGAGCCAATTTGTACAACTGTTGGATCTCAAGATACTACAGGACCAATGACTAGAGATGAGATTAAAGAGCTTGCAGCATTATCTTTTGGTGCTGATATGGTTATGCAATCATTCTGTCATACAGCTGCTTATCCAAAACCAGCTGATATTAACTTACAACATACTTTACCTGAATTTATTACATCAAGAGGTGGAGTTACATTAAGACCAGGTGATGGTGTTATTCACTCATGGTTAAATAGATTATGTTTACCAGATACTGTTGGTACTGGTGGAGATTCTCATACAAGATTCCCAATTGGTATCTCGTTCCCAGCTGGTTCAGGTCTTGTTGCATTCGCAGGTGTTACAGGTATGATGCCTTTAACTATGCCTGAATCTGTACATGTTAAATTTACAGGTGAATTACAACCTGGAATTACACTAAGAGATTTAGTAAATGCTATTCCATACCAAGCTATTAAAGATGGATTATTAACAGTTCCTAAGAAAAATAAAAAGAATATCTTTGCTGGAAATGTAATTGAGATTTCAGGTCTTCCACAACTTAAAGTTGAGCAAGCATTCGAATTATCAGATGCAGCAGCAGAGAGATCAGCAGCAGCTTGTTCTGTTCAATTAGATAAAGAGCCAATTATTGAGTACTTATCATCTAACATCGCTTTAATTGAAAAAATGATTGAAGAGGGTTATGAAGACGCTAGAACTTTACAAAGAAGAGCTGATAAAATGAAAGAGTGGATTGCAAATCCTGAATTAATCACTCCTGATGAAGATGCTGAATATTTAGCAACTATTGAAATTAACTTAAATGAAATCACTGAGCCATTATTAGCTTGTCCTAATGATCCAGATGATGTTGATACATTATCAAATGTATTAGCTGATCCAAATAGACCAACTGAAAAAATCGACGAAGTATTCGTAGGTTCTTGTATGACTAATATTGGATTATTTAGAGCTTTAGGTGAAGTTCTTAAAGGTGAGGGTCCTGTTCCTACTAAACTATGGATTGCACCTCCAACAAAAATGGATCAACAACAATTAACTGAAGAGGGTTACTACTCAGTATTTGGAGCAGCAGGTGCTAGAATGGAAATTCCTGGTTGTTCTTTATGTATGGGTAACCAAGCAAATGTTGGTCAAGGTGCAATTGTATTTAGTACATCTACAAGAAACTTTGATAACAGACTTGGAAAAGACTCTAAAGTTTATTTAGGATCTGCTGAAGTTGCAGCATTAGCGGCACTTTTAGGAAGACTTCCAACTAAAGAAGAATACCTAGATATGGTACCTAAAAAAATCACTCCTGAAAAAAGAGATGATATTTATAAATACTTAAACTTCCACCAATTAACAGGTGAAGAGTTAACTAACTTAGTTCACTCTTAATAGTTTAGCATAAGCCCAATCTTGGGCTTATTGCTTTTTTCTTCTTTTTAAACGAATTTTCATTCATTATTAATCATTTTTATTTTATTATTAATATATCAAAACTTAAGGGTTTATATTGTCACTAAAAGAAGTAAAAAAAAATAACATAATTCAAAATGCATTGAAACTTTTTTCTAAAAAAGGTTTTTATAACACTACTATTCCTGATATTGCTAAAGCTATGAAAATGAGCGTTGGTAATATGTATAACTATTTTTCTTCAAAAGAGGAGTTAGCAAAGTTTGCTATTAAGTATTCTACAAATATCTTAGCAGATGAGTTAAGAAAAGTTAATAATATGGAACTCTCTTCAAAAGAAAAACTATTTTTGTTTACAAAAAATTATTTAAAAAATGTTCAAGAATCACCTGAGATTATTGAGTATTTTCTAAGGGTTTATTTATCAAATAGAGAGGTTTTTAAAGAGGGCTGCGAGGGCTTTTTATGTGTTGGAGAGTTTGTAACAGAGGTTATGATTTTTCTTGATGATGGAGCACAAAATAAAGAGTTTAGAGAGCAAGAGTTCTTTCCTGCTTTTGGTATGCTTATGGGAAGTTTAGGTGGTTTTGCCTTTATGCAAGGTGAGGGTGTATTAGATAAAGATTTACTTGAATATTCAGACTCAATTGCTGAAAATATTTATAGAGCTTTAAAGTATGATGGTGAATAAGAAAAAACCAACAGTTGTTTGGTTTCAAGGTATTACTTGTAATGGTAATACCCACTCTTTTTTATCATCTAGTTCATCAAGATTTGAACAGTTTTTAAACTCATTTGATTTGATTTATCATCCCTCTTTAACAGTAGATTGTTTATTGGAAGATATTTTAAATAGTGAAGATAGTATTGATTTTTTGTTAGTTGAGGGAGCAATAACAAATAATGAGTACTATTTTTCTCTTTCAAATAAAACTCCTAATAATATTTTAAATCAATTAATCCCAAGAGCTAAATTTATTATTGCAGTTGGCTCATGTGCTTCTTATGGTGGAATGCATAAGAAATTTGAAGAGAATAGTGATATATCAGGTGTAAGTAGTTTCATAAATAAAAAGAGTATTAAAAAGTTAAACCATCCAATAATAAATCTTACAGGTTGTCCTGTTCATCCCGAATGGATACTTCAAACACTTTTTACACTAAAAATAAATAATAAAATTTCTTTAGATAAAGAGAATAGACCAATAGAGATTTATGGTGGATTAGCTCACCATGGTTGTACTAGAAATGAGTATTTTGAATGGAAAGTTGAAGCTAATAGTTTTGGATTAAAAGAGGGTTGTTTATTTTACAATGAAGGGTGTCGTGGTCCTATGACTCACTCAAATTGTAATAAAATTTTATGGAATGATGTTAGTTCAAAAACAAGAGCTGGAATGCCATGTATTGGTTGTACTGAGTTTGATTTCCCAAGAAATAATATGTTAGAAACAAAAAAGAATATTGGTATACCACTTGATACACCACTTGGCATTCAAAAACGTGCATATTTAAGTTTAACAGGTATTGCAAAAACATTTAAAATACCTAGATTAAATCAAAAATTATATGAAATACCAAAAGATGAATAATGAAAACAGTTGATATAGTTGAAAGAATTGAGGGTGAAGCAAAGTTAAATCTTACTTGGAAAGATGGAAAAGTTATTGATTCAAGAATCGATTTTTTAAACTTTAGAGGTTTCGAGTTTATATTAAAAGATAAGTCTATTTTAGATGCTTTAATTTATACTCCAAGAATTTGTGGTATTTGTGGACAAGCCCATTTAAAAGCAACAGTTGAAGCCATTGAAAACTTATATAAAAATGCAAATATTGAGTTAGAAATATCAAATAAAGCAAAGATACTAAGAGAATTAGGTCTTATTATTGAGATAATAGATTCACATATAAAATGGTTTTATATGTTTATTATGCCCGATATTGTTAAGTTATCAAAAAAAGAGTATAAAGGTTATGAGCCTTTAAAAGGTAATAAGTGGCTTGAAGCACAAAAAAGTGCAAGTGATACAATAAAAGCCTTAGCTTTGTATGCCGGACAATGGCCACATACTTCATATATGATACCAGGTGGAGTTATGAGTGACCCAACACTATTAGATATGGTCACATGTGAAAACTATATTGATCAAGCAGTAAAATATTTTGAAAAATCAGTGATTGGACTTGATTTAGATTTATTTCTCTCTTTTGACAAGCTTGAAGATAGTTATAAAATATTTGGTAGTCTAAGGGATTTTATAGATATTTCATTTGAAAATGGTTTTGAAAATCTTGGTAAAAGTTATAATAGACATATAGTATTAGCTGATAGTTTAGCTTTTAAATCAGGTGTGTATAGTAATAAAACTACTCAAAATGTAAATCTTAATGCTATATTAGAATCAAGTGATTATACTTTTGATTTAAAAAAAAGTAGTAATAAAAATGCCCATACTTGGTCAAAAAGTGTTACATATAATGAAGAGTTTTTTGAAACAGGACCTCTCTCTAGGGCAATAATTAAAGAAAGAAAGTTTATTAAGTCTATTCATGAGAAGTATGATGATTCTGTTTTTACTAGAGTTATGGCAAGGGTTGATGAACTTGGATACTTACTCTTTTATGCAAAAGAGTTAATATCTAAAATTGATATTAGTGAAGCATCATTCATAAAACCTAAAATTGATATAAATACTCTTGAAAATGTTAAGGCTAGTTCTGTAATAGAGGCTTGTAGAGGTTCACTATTTCATAATGTAGAGATTAAAAATGGTAAAATCTCTTCTTATGATGTGATAACTCCAACTGTTTGGAATCTTGGACCGCAAAATAAAAATGAATTGGGTATTGCACAAAAAGCAATTTTGGCTTCTAAAAGTTTGGAAGAGGCTACAATTATTCTACGTAGTTTTGATGTATGTTCAGTTTGTACAACTCATTAATAAAATATATCTTAAAAAAAGTGTATTTAAGTAACACAATATAAAAAAAACAATTATTTTTTAAAATTAACTAAAATCTCATATCTCTTATGCACTATTCAGACTTAAATAAAGCTGAATCCCAAAAATAGGATATCTTTTTAAGATAAGAAATTCTAATAAATATTCCTTATATATCATAATGCTACGCTAATGCTATTTTAGTCAATTTTTCCTATTTTGGATTAAGTTTTGTATAAGTTTATAAAAGTTAAATTACTTTTATAAATGAACATTCATTTTTAATTTGAAGGAGAACATATGAGTTACGATTCTCAAGAGATGGTTAAAAAAGTATTTAGCCAAAACTCTTCAAGAGTGGATACAAATAGAGGTGATGAGTACTACAATTCGCTATTTGAAAAAGCAAAACAAAGATTAGCGAGTTTAAGAAATCAACCAAAATTAAAAGAGATTGACTTAATGGAAGTAGTTGAGAGTGAGGGAGTTAATAGAAGAGATTTCATGAAGTGGGCTAGTGCTACAACTGCAACACTTATGTTACCTCCTATGTTTACACCACTTGTAGCTGAAGCCACTGAGCTTATGAATAGAGTTCCTGTTATTTGGATTGAGTTACAAGATTGTGCTGGGAACTCAGAAGCACTTTTAAGATCTTCAACTCCAACTGTTGATGATTTACTTTTTGATGTATTATCTTTAGAGTTTCATGAAACTATTATGGCTGCATCTGGACATCAAGCAGATGCTCAACTAGAAGATGCAATTCACCACTTTAAAGGCAAATATTTACTTTTTGTTGAGGGCGCTATTCCAATGGCCATGAATGGCCAATATGGAACAATTGGAGCTTCAGGTGAGACTTTTCATGAGCATTTAATGAGACTTTCATCTGATGCAGCTGCAATAGTTGCTGTTGGTTCTTGTGCTACTTATGGTGGAGTTCCAGCAGCTGCGCCAAATCCTACGGGTGCTGTTGGAGTTATGGATTTAGTTAAGGGTAAACCTGTAATTAATATTCCAGCTTGTCCTGCAAATCCTGCAAATATGGTTGGGGTTGTATTACATTATGTACTAACAGGTCAAGTTCCTGAATTAGACTCACTATTAAGACCAAAATTTGCATTTGGATATAGAATTCATGATAACTGTGAAAGAAGAGCTCACTTTGATGCAGGTGAGTATGTTGAAGAGTGGGGAGATATTGGGGCTGAAAATAACTGGTGTTTATATAAAGTTGGTTGTAAAGGTCCTATGACTTTTAATAACTGTTCAATTATAAGATATAACGATG
>CBFIGT010000029.1:0-21867 GCA_965662175.1 Arcobacter sp.
TTCTAGCAACGAGAAAAAAACCCTACTTAACAACTTTAGCAAACTCAACAACTCTATTGAGTTTGCTATTAATTAAACAAAAAAGGAGAAAAAATGAGAGGCGTAGTATTTACAGAATTAATGAAGTTTGTTGAAGACAAACTAGGATTTGACGTTGCTGATAAAATGATTGAGCAATCAAAACTTGATAATGGTGGTGTTTTTACTCAAGGAGGAAATTATCCTTTTCAAGATATGGTTAAACTTTTAACATCTCTTTCTGAAATTACAGGAAAAACTCCTGCTGAACTTTTAGAGATTTTTGGTGAACATCTTTTTTCTGTATTAGTTAAAATTTATGGGAAAAATATAAAAGAGAATGAAACAGCTTTATCTTTTATTGATAGTGTTGAAAACTATGTACATGTTGAAGTTAGAAAACTTTACCCTGATGCTGAATTACCAACTTTTACAACAACATATATAGATGAGGGAAAAATAGTAATTATTTATCAATCAGATAAAAAACTAGACTCTTTTGCAAAAGGATTAATAAAAGCTTGTGGAGAGTATTTTGAGGAACCTCTTGATATATCTAGTAAAGTTATCTCAGATGCACCTTATCAAGTTGAGTTTACAATTATAAAAATATAAATAAAAGAGATTGAGAGATATGGAAGAAAAAAATCCTTGGCAAGTTCGTTTTGAAAGAGAAAGAAAAGCTAGAAAAGCTAGTGAAGAATTACTCGAAAAAAAGAGCTATGAACTTTGGGAAATAAATAAAAATCTTGAAAAAGAGGTTAAAAAAAGAACTGATTCATTAAATGATGCCCTAATAAAAGCTCAAAATGCTGATAGGGCAAAATCAACATTCTTAGCCAACATGAGTCATGAAATTAGAACACCTTTAAACTCTATTATTGGTTTCTCTCAAGTTCTCTCTCAATCTTCTGATTTAACACCTAAAAACAACAAGTATGCAAATATTATTGAGTCTTCTGCCAAATCTTTATTAAGCATTATTAATGACATCCTTGACATATCTAAAATCGAATCTGGTAATTTTGAAATCTCTTTAAAAGAGACTAATATTAATGAAATTGGGGAGCATGTTTTTGAGCTATTTACAAATAGAGCTAGTGAAAAAAAGATTGACCTCAAATTCAAAATTGACAAAAATATCCCATCTTGTGTTTTAACTGACGGGGTTAGAATTAGACAGGTTTTATCTAATTTTATCTCTAATGCTATTAAATTTACACCAGAGCTTGGTAGAATTGATTTTAACATCTCTCTTGTTGAAGCAAAAGAGAACAAGGCTACTATTAGATTTTTAATCAAGGATTCTGGAATTGGTATTCCAAATGACAAAATTGAAAACATTTTCAAACCATTTATTCAAGTTGACAACGAGTCTAACAGACAATATGAGGGTACAGGTTTAGGTCTTAGTATTTGTTCACACATTATTGATTCATTACACTCTAGAATTCAAGTTGAAAGTTCAATTGGTAATGGTTCTAGTTTTTGGTTTGATTTAGATTTAGAAACTTGTGCTAAAAACCTAAGTAAAAACAAAAAGTCAAAGGCTAATATTTCTAAAAACTTAACATTTAAGGCTAACATTTTAGTTGCTGAGGACAATCCAGCAAACCAAGAGCTTATCAAATATATTTTAGAAAACTTAAACATCTCATATACTATTGCTTCAAATGGTAAAGAGGCTGTTGAGTTATTCATTGAAAAGAAAAACTTCGATTTAATTCTTATGGACATCAACATGCCTATACTAGATGGTATTTCAGCATTCAATCAAATAAGAGAGTACGAAAAAGAGAATAATTTAAAACACACACCTATTTCTGCTTTAACAGCAAATGCTATTAAAGGGGACAAAGAAAAATTCTTAGAGCTTGGAATGGATTATTATTTAAGCAAACCAATTGATGTTAATGAGTTAAAAATATTTATATCTGAGTATTTTGAACCTAATGAGCAAACAAATTTAGAAGAGGAAAAAGAGGAAAGCAAGGAGCAAAGTCAAGATTTAGATTTAGAAAAAATAACTGCTGCTTCTGTTGCCAAAAATCTAGGTTTACCTGAGATTATTGGGCAAAAGCTTCTTGACAAATTCAAAGCTGACATTATGAAAGATTTAGCTGAGCTTAAAGAGTTTATTGAAAATGAAAACAGCAAAGAGATTAAACAAAAAGCACACTATATTAAAAACTCATGTCTAAACATAGGGCTTAGTTTAGCGGTTTCTATTTTACAAGATTTAGAAAGCAATTCTAGCAACGAGAAAAAAACCCTACTTAACAACTTTAGCAAACTCAACAACTCTATTGAGTTTGCTATTAATTAAAGACTATTGTGGCTCTTCTTGAAATCTTTTATAAATATCTTTAACTCTATCAATATTATCCATAAAGATTTTTACTAGTTTTGGATCAAAATGTTTACCTTTTTCTTCATCAAGTAAATCAATAGCATCCTCAAAAGTCCAAGCATTTTTATAAGGTCTAACTGAAGTTAAGGCATCAAAAACATCTGCTAAAGCTACAATTCTACCAGAAATTGGAATATCTTCACCAACTAGTTTATTTGGATAACCTGTACCATCATATCTTTCATGGTGACTTAAAGAGATTTCAGCACCAAGTTTTAAATATTTACTTTTGCTATCTTTTAATATTTCATGTCCAATAAGAGGATGTTTTTTCATAACATCATACTCTTCATCATTTAATCTTCCAGCTTTTAATAATACCCTATCAGGTATTCCAACTTTACCAATATCATGAAAAGGAGAAGCATAATAAATCATATCTTGATACTCTTCATCAAGTCCTGATTCTTTGGCTAATAGTTTTGAATAGTGTGCTACCCTTGCAACATGCTGTGCTGTTTCAGGGTCTTTCCACTCAGCTGTTTTACCTAAAATTTCTAAAGACTCATGCTCTCTTTCAATAAGTTCAATAGTAGCATTTCTAACCTCTTCCTCAAGTTGTGCTGCTCTATTTCTAAGTTTCATCTTAGCACGTCTTAAATCAAGTAAGTTTTTTGTTCTTAGTGTAAACTCTGTTAAATCTAAGGGCTTATTTAAGAAGTCATTTGCTCCTAATTTAAAAGCATTAACCTTTAGTTCAGTATCATCACCAGCTGCTGTAATCATAATAATTGGAGTATCTTCATTATTTTCTCTAAAACTTTGAATTAACTCTAAACCATCTAATTCAGGCATCATATAATCAGTGAAAAGAATATCAACACTGTTATTTTTTAAAAACTCTAATCCCTCAACTGGATTAGAAAAACTTTTTATTTTTAAATCTATTTGCTCAGAGAATATCTCTATCAACATCAAATTTTGTTCGTTATCATCAATCGAAACAGCTAAAATATCTTCCATTAATTTCTCCTAATATGTTATTATATCTAATTAAAATAAAAAGACAATATTTATAATTTTTTAATTAATATTCATAATTAATTAGTTTAAAGATATAATAATGTCTATCTAAACAAATAAGGGAAAATATGATTTTCATAAAAAAACTATTTACTTTTTTTATACTAATATCTCTGGGCTCTCAACTTTTTGCAAAAGAAGAAAAAGATGAATTACTTTTTTATATAGGTATTACTATGATTAATCCTATTTCAAAACTTGCAAAAGAGTTTGAAAAAGAGAATAATTGTAAAATAAAAATACTTCAAGGTGGAAGTCAAGATTTATATAATAGTATTAAAACAAGTAGAATTGGTGACCTTTATTTACCTGGTTCTATCTCATATAGAAAAAAACATTTAAAAGATGGCATACTTTTAGATGCTCAATTTGTAGGTTATAATAAATTAGCGATGGTTGTAAAAAAAGGAAATCCTTTAAATATAAAAGCTGATTTAAATGAGTTCACAAACCCCAAATTAAAAGTAGTTTTAGGAAGTGTTGAGAGTGGAAGTGTTGGAAATGCTTCAAAAAAAGTTTTAACAAAATTTGGAAATTATCAAAAAGCTATCTATAATGCTCTATTTTTAGAACCAGATTCAAGAAATTTAACAGCTGCAATTAAAAATAATAAAGCTGATTTAATCCTAAATTGGTATGCAACAACTTTTTGGGATGATAATTATAACTACGTTGAAGCCATTGAGTTAGATGATGAATACTCAAATAAATCAATTCTTGCTTTAAATTTGTTAAAAACATCAAAAAATGTTGAACTTACAAAGAAATTTATGAAATTTGCTTCTTCAAAAAGAGGAAAAGATATATTTTATAATTATGGCTTTTTAAATGATAAAGAGTATAAAAATTTTGAGAAAGTAGAACTAAAATGAATTTAAAAGATAGTGTACTAAAAAATCTTTTTGTTTTAATGACTGTTTTCATAATTGGATATAGTGGAATTGTAGTTATTCACTTATATTTTACAAATATTGTTGCCAATTTAGATAAACAGTTAAAAAATGAACATGCAAGATATAAGGTGGGAGAGTATATTTTAGGTGAAATAAACAATATCGAATCAAACTTTTACAAAATGTCTTTACTTGTAAAACTAACAGCAACAGAGCCTATTAAAGAGGATATTGCCCATGAAATTAAAGATATAAAAAAAGCTATTGATATATTAGAAAATGGGGGAACTTTAAATAATTATATAAAACTAAACTTGGTTGGATTAGAGAAAATCAAAGAAGATATAATATTTATTCCCCAAGAAAATGTTAAATACTCTTTTGAAGCAATTGATTTAATCCCAAAATTAGCCACTATTGAGAAAAAAGTTTTTGAAATAGACAAAATAATAGAACTAAAAAATAAATTTATTTCCAGTGAAGATATGGAAGAGAAGCAAAATATTAGATTTGAAATAGATATATTTTTAAAACAAATTCCACCACTATTTGTAAGAATGAAAGAGAATGCAAGTAGATTACTTTATGATAGTAAATTAAATACAGAAGACCTCCATAAAAGAATTGATTCTAAAAAAGATTATTACCATATTTTAGAGGCTATATTAACTATTTTAGTTATAGCAATTGTTATAATTTTAGGATTTATTATCTCTAAACAGATTCAGAAAAAAAGTCAAGATTTGAAATTTGTGACAGAAGAGGCTAGAAACTCCGCAATAGAAGCCTCAAATGCAAATAAAGTAAAATCCCAATTTTTAGCAAATATGAGTCACGAAATAAGGACACCACTTAATGCCATAATAGGATTTTCAGAGATTTTATCTCAAGCAAACTTAGAGAAAAAAGATAAAGAACAAGCTAATATTATTTTAAAAAGTGCAAAATCTTTGTTAAATATTATCAATGATATTTTAGATATCTCAAAAGTAGAGAGTGGAAAGTTTGAGATTATTAATGAAAGTTTTGCAACACGAAGATTTTTTGAACAAATTGTTGAACTATTTTCAGTTAATGCTGAACAAAAAAATATTAGGTTTTTATATAATTTTAGTACACAAATTCCAACTTTTCTAATAGGTGATACAACAAGATTAAAGCAGGTTTTATCAAATCTATTAAGTAATGCAATAAAATTTACAAGAAATGGCCAACATGTAATATTTACAGTAAAACTCTTGGAGCTTACAGAAAAAGAAGCACAAATAAAGTTTTCTATAAAAGATGAAGGTATTGGAATTTCAAAAGAGCATCAACAAAATATATTTTTACCTTTTTCTCAAGCTGATAGTTCAATATCAAGGGAGTTTGGTGGTACAGGATTAGGACTTGCAATTAGTCACCAAATAATCAAAATGATGGGCTCAGAGATTAAGTTAATAAGTCAAAAAAACAAAGGAAGTGATTTCTTTTTTCAATTAACATTTCCTTTACCTAAAGATATAAAAAGAACTAACAAAAAATTAAACTACAATTTTCTAGTTACAGCACTTAGTTTTGATGATGAAAATATTAGATTAAATTTAGTAAATTACCTAGAAGAGCTTGGGCATATTTTAAAACTAGAAGATAGTGCACAAAAAATCAATGAAAGAGTTGATTTAATATTCTATTTTGGAGAAAAAGAGCTTTTTGAAACTGTAAAAAAAGCTAAAGAAGAGAATGATATAAAAATTGTTTTTGTGGGTAATAGAATAAATATTGAAGATAGTAGAATTATTGAAATTACTGATTACTATATTGATGTTCCACTATATGGTTCTAAAATTTTTAATACCATCTCAACAGCTTGTAATATTGACAAAAAAGAGTTAACTGATGAAAAAATCCATAAACAGTTTATTGCGAAAATTTTAGTTGCTGAAGATAATGAAAACAATCAAAGACTTATTCAAATCTTACTTGAAAAACTAGGTGTTGTTTGTTTAATCGCTTCAAATGGGGAAGAAGCAATTGAAATGTACAAAAATGAGAATTTTGATTTAGTATTTATGGATATAAATATGCCTATTATGGATGGTTTAACAGCTCTTTCAAATATTAAAAAACTAGATAAATATAGAAAACAAAAAACTCCTATTGTAGCCCTAACAGCTAATACAATCAAAGGGGATAGAGAAAAATATCTAAACTCTGGAATGGATAACTATTTATCTAAACCAATTGCTATGAATGAATTACTTCATATCTTAAATCTATACTTAGTAGATGACCATTTAGATAAAATATTAATTGAAAGAGATGATAAAGGAAAAGTAAAAAAAGAGATAAACTTTATACCTGAAATAAAAGAGAAAACTATTCCAAAAGTTGATAAATCAATATATAAAAAAGAGCATACTATAAAACAACTATCTCTACCTGAAAATATTATAGATAGACTTTTAGAAAAATTTCTCTCTTCTTTAGATAATGACATAAAAAAAATTGAAGATGCAATTGATTTAAAAGATAATAAACTTATTTATGATGCCTGTCACTACTTAAAAGGTCCAAGTGCTAATTTTGCTATGTTAGGTGCTGTTGAGATTCTTGTGGAGTTTGAAAAAATCGCTAAAGAGAATTTAGATAAAAAGTATGAAATAGAGAAACTAAAAGAGTATTTCGAAAGAGTAAAAAAAGAGCTTAAATAGAACAAGCTCTTTTACTCTTTGCAAATCTCAAAATAAGATATCCTAAAATCCCAGATAAAATAGAACCAATTAAAATAGCTAATCTATCAGTATAAGAGTACATAGTATCATCCATAAATGCTAAAGAATCAATAAATAAACTCATAGTAAAACCAATACCTGTTAAAACTGATATTCCATATATTTGAAGCCAAGTGGTACATTTTGGAAGTTTTGCTAAGTTTAATTTAACAGCTAATAGTGTAAAAATAAAAACCCCAAACTGCTTACCAATAAAAAGTCCAAGTATAATTCCCAAGGGTACACCTTGAGTTAGTTTCTCAAAATCTATCTCTTTTAAATTAACTCCTGCATTTGCAAAGGCAAACAAAGGTAGTATAAAAAATGCAACCCAATAGTGAAGACTATGTTTTAAATGCCTTCCAGGAGAAAGTCGTTTCTCACCAATCTCTTTAACATCCATTGGTATTGCAAATGCTAAAATAATCCCAGCTAATGTAGCATGAACACCTGATTTTAGTACAGTTATCCATAAAATTATTCCCACAATCATATATAATGAGATAGTTGTAACTTTTAATCTATTCATCAAAAAAAGTATACACACAATAAACAATCCAATATATAAGGACTCTAAAGATAAATTTGAGGTATAAAAAATAGCTATTATAATTACAGCACCAATATCATCAATAATTGCTAAAGCCATCAAAAATATTTTTAGTGATAAGGGAACTCTTTTTCCAAGTAGTGATAAAATTCCCAAAGAAAAAGCAATATCAGTTGCTGTTGGAATAGCCCAACCACTCATTGCTTGGGAGTCTGTATAGTTAAAAAAAGTATATATTAAAGCAGGAACTAACATCCCACCAAAGGCAGCAAAACTAGGTAGTGAAATCTTATCCCAGGAAGATAAGTGTCCACCTAAAATCTCTCTTTTTATCTCTAAACCAACAACTAAAAAAAATAGTGCCATAAGCCCATCATTTATCCAAAGATAAAGGGGCTTAGTTATTACAAGACTAGATATTGAAAAGTTTACTGATATATGCAAAAAATCATAATAGTAGTCAGATAAAGGTGAGTTTCTAAGAATTAATGCAAAAATAGTAATAAAAATAAGAATAATTCCAGATGATGACTCTTTTTTCATAAAACCATTAACTAAAACTTTCATATTAAATCCCTATTTAATTAACTATTTCTCTAAGCTGATAAGTAATATCACCAGCTCCAACTCCCACAATAATACCCTCATCATATGTTTTAACAACTTTGTTATCTTTTATTATATCAAGTTTACACTCTCTAGCCAAAACTTTTTGAGCAAATATAGGATTGTACTGTTTAAACTCTTTTTCAAAATCTATCTCTAAAA
Organism: Arcobacter sp.; assembly: GCA_965662175.1. Classification (GTDB taxonomy): domain Bacteria; phylum Campylobacterota; class Campylobacteria; order Campylobacterales; family Arcobacteraceae; genus Arcobacter. The sequence goes on from CBFIGT010000029.1 coordinate 8,416, forward strand.
TATGCTCCCCAGGTATTGTCCATAAGGGTAAAATAACTAATTCATCACAGCCTTTAAAACACTTTTTAAATCCCTCAAGATTATCATATGTTCGGCTATATTTATGTGGTTGCCAAATAATAACTCTTTTTTTAAGATTTTTTAAATTATCATAAAGTTCAACTGATTTTATAGTGGCCTCTATTTCTGTTGGATGATGTGCATAATCATCAACTAAAACAAATTTATCACATTTTTGTAAAATATCAAATCTCTTTTTGATACCTTTATAGTTTTTTAAATTAACCCTAATCTCTTCAACATCAAGCTCATTTAATGCAGCTAATATTGCTAAAGAGGTATTTACAGCAATATGATAACCAAAACCCCAAACTTCAAAGTAACCTAAGTCTTTTAGTTCAAACTTAGTAAAAGGTTCATCATCTTTTAAAATATATGAAATATTTTTGATATCAACACTTGGATATAAATTTGTAGCATCTTTAACATCTAGTTTTTTAATGTGTTCATCTTCTGCATTTATAACTTTATATTTACCTAAAGCTATAAATGTTTTGTATGAGTCATAAAACTTTTCATAATCATAATTATAATACTCCATATGTTCAGGTTCAGCATTTGTAACTATTGAACAGTAAGGATTTGATAATATAAAACTAGCATCACTCTCATCAGCTTCAAATGCTACCAAATCATTTATATATCTAAAGTTTGAGCCAAAATCTTTTGAGATAGCTCCAATAATAGCACTTGAATTCATAATAGAAGCCAAGATTGCTGTTGTTGTAGATTTCCCATGAGCTCCAGCAACACAATAGTTTTTCTTATCTCCTAAGATTATAGGCAAGGCCTCTTTTCTAGATAGAGTTTTTATTTGCTTTATTCTTGATTCTATTAACTCAGGATTTTCATCTGTAACAGCAGCTGAATAAATTACTATATCTGGATTTTTTATATTTTGCGCACTTTGTGGAGAATATACAGTAATTCCCTCACTTTTAAGCTCATTTGTAATAGTAGTCTCTTTCATATCAGAACCACTAACTTCATGCCCATTATATTTTAAAAATCTAGCTAAGGCAGAAAGGCCAATTCCACCTATTCCTATAAAATGTACTCTCATTCTAATCCAATAAATATTTTAAATTTTGATATTCAGTTTTTAATATCTCACTATTCTCTTCCAAAAACTCTTTTGTTTCAAAATTAAATGAAACTATAAAATATCCATATTTTTCATGAACAGGAACATTATTTAAATTTACTTTTTTCTCATAAAAACTATCTAAATCGAACTCTTTACTACAAGCTATTAAATGAACACCCAAAGCATCACATAAAAAATCATCATCTAAGATATTTGATAAAACAAAAAGTAGCTCTTTAGCCCCTTTTAAATCACTATAACTCCACTTTTCAATAGCATGCTCATAAAAAGACCTAACATAAAAAAGTTCATCACCCTCTAATCCGATTTTCTTTCCACTATTTACTATTTTTTCAATATTATCAAATGAAATTCTTAAAATATTTTCATATACACTATTTATTTTTTCTTGCTCTAAATCCAAAATAAGAAGTGAATCTAAAACTTCATAAAGTGCAGAAATATTCTCTGTTTTTATAGCATCATCTTTTGTTTTTTCTAAATAAGTTAAAAAATCTGGATTAGTTCTAGCCTCGTGCAACTCTTCGTTAGTCATTCATAAAGTCCTTCAATCTTTTTAATATCTCTTCTGTTTTTTGGGCATTTTCAACTAAAGCTATTCTTACATAACCTTTTCCAACCCCATCTCTTCCCAATAAGCTTCCAGGTAGAACTTTTATATGTTTTTGTCTATATAACTCTTTTGTAAACTCAAACTCATCTTCAACCTCTAACCAAATATAAAAAGTGGCATTTGGAATTTTTATACCTAAAATATCACGTGCTAATTCAAAGTTCTTTTTATATGTATCTCTAAAAACTTGAACATGAGCATCATCACTCCAAGCAACAGCCGCTGCTTTTTGTAAAGGTAAAGGAGAAGCACATCCAACATAAGTTCTATAAGTCATATAATCTCTTAAAATATCTTTATCACCTGCAACAAATCCACTTCTAAGACCTGGCGCACTACTTCTTTTTGAAACAGAGTGCATTACAAGTACATTTTTAAAACTATCATTTCCAACAGCTATTGATGCTTCTAAAAGTGATGGTGGTTTAGTCTCTTCATCAAAATAGATATCAGCATAACACTCATCATTTATTAAAACAAAATCAAACTCTAAAGCTTTTTTAACCCAAGTACCTAACTCTTCTATACTCATATTTGCAGAAGTTGGATTATTTGGATAGTTTAAAATTACTAAATCACACTCTTTAAGTGTTTCATCATCTAAACTTGCTTTAAAATCATTCTCTTTTGTAAGTGGCATATGAATAATTTTTGCTCGACTTGCTATTGCAGCACCCTCATATATCTGATAAAAAGGGTTAGGAAAAGCAATAGTTGGATCTTTTTTATCAAAAAGTAAAAACTGAGGAAAGTTAAATAAAACCTCTCTAGTACCAAAACAAGGAATAATTTGACTCTCATCTAAACTCACATTAAATCTATTTTTCATAAATTTAAGCATAGAAGATGTTAAATAATCTTCACCTGCTGTTTTTGGATATTTTTTTAATAAATCTGAATTATCACAAAGAGAATCCTGAATAAACTTCGGTGTTTCAAACTGAGGTTCACCAATAGTTAAAGCTGCTAATTCATACTCTTTATTTGGCTGTATATCTGCCAATAAATCATTTAATTTCTCAAAAGGATATCTTTCAAATACCATATTTTTGCCTTTATTTAGTTTTCTATAATTGGGATTAGTAATTGATTATTCTCTTTTATATCAAAAGATAAATAATCTGAATTTGTATAAAAAAATCTATGTAATGATCTTTTATTAAACATATCTTTTTTTAAAGGTAAGATTTGTAATACATTTTTTTGTTTTTTTAACTCTCTTACTGGATTTTTCTCTTTAGAGATAATCTCTACTTTTTGAGAAAATATTTTTGCTAAGTTTTCAAAGTGGTCTAAAATATATGATTTATCATCTTCCCCTAAAGGATCCATATCAAAAACCTTTGTTTTTAATTTCATTTGACTAGAAATATCAAATACTATAGGAGAAATTTGCTCATATGATTTTGTATCATTTAAAACAATAATATTCTCTTTTATGGATGTTACCTCACCATAACCTATTTTGAAAATAGGAATTCTCAAATTAACAAGTTTAGAGATTCCATTTTTATTTTCAAAAAGTTCATAAGATATCATGATTAAACCAATATCAAAACTTTTTAAATCTTTTTTTAATAATTTATCAAAACCCAAATTATGATAATCTATTTCTAAAACTACATTATCAATATCTTTAAGTTCTTCATTAATATATTTCATAATACCTACATTTGTAGGTCTTGTAATTCGAATAATAAGTTTTTGATTTTTTATTACTTGGTTTAAATAAATTGCTTCTTGTAAATCTTTTTTTACAATCTCTTCTTTTTGTAAATATAAATCTAAATATAGATAAATATTGTGTCCAAAAGGCATTGGAAATTGACCTTGTGTTTTTCCAATTGCATTATAAACTTGCATTAAAACTTCAGGTTTTCCAATAATCAAAATAACATCATTTGGTTTTAAAATCAAAGATGGTTTTATTTTTATTAACTGTTGTTTTCGATAAAGCCCAAAGATTTTCCACTCTCGCTGCTCTATTGAACCTATATATCTATAGGCATAAGAGCTACCAAAAGGAATTCTTATTTCCATAATTTCACCCTGCTTTATCCCAATATTTTGGGCAACAACAGGAACATTAGGAAGTCTCTCAACCATTCCATTTGCTAAAACATCAATACCTTTATAAATATTTACATATTGGTCAACAATATCAATTCCCCAATAATCCAAAATACTCATTTGCATTTTTGGTTTCTCTTCTTTAATATTTTTTATAACACTTAGCATTTCATCCTTAGAACTAAGTGCAATTAAAGCTTGGGCATGAACATCTTTGTCTAATACCATTGAAAGTTTTGACTTTGAAGTTGGGTCAAATTTAAAAAATGTGCAGTTTGAAGGCTTTTTTTCAGGAAGAATAGCATCATTCATGTAAACAACGTCATAGTAGTTTTCACCTGTGTTTGTTTCCACGATTCTTTGCATTAACTTCTTTGCAACAATACCATCTAATATTACTAATATCTTTTTCATTCGGAGATTATATCTTTTTCTTTCTGATACTCTGTTTTAGCTCTTTTTTTTAGTTTTATTTCACTTATTAAAGTAGCCACTATAATTAAAACTGCACCTAAAATCTGTATGGAAGTAAAAATCTCATTACCAACAAAACTACCATAAAACGAAGCACTCAAAGGCTCCATAGTAAATATAATTGCTGTTTTTGTAGGTGTTGTAAACTGTTGAAAATATGTTTGTATCAAAAAAGCATAAACAGTTGCAAAAACTGAGGTAATAACTACAGCTTTTAAAAATGTATTATCAAACTCTATGTTAAAAGTTACATCTTCCATATATAATGAAAAAAACAAAGAGAGAATAGTTACTGTTAAAAATTGAAAAGTAACTATTAAAAAAACATCCTCTTTTGAAGATAATTTACCTGTAATTACAATATGTAAAGCAAACATAAAAGCACAAACTAAAGAGAGAAACTCTCCTGTTTTAAAGCCTAAACTTCCACTCATAGTTAAAAAATACAAACCAACTATTGCAACTATTGAAGCAATTAAAACATTTTTTCTAACCACATCTCTAAACAAGAGATAGGATAAAAAAGGTAAAAAAATAACATTAAATCCTGTGATAAAAGCTACAATTGAACTTTGAGTATGAGTTAAAGCAAAAGTTTGAGTAGCAAAACCACTAAAAAGAGCAAGTCCTAAAATAAATCCATAAATAATATTTTTTTTATTTATCTTTTTTAATCTAGGCAAACAAATCAAAAACATTAAAACTGTTGCTATTAAGAACCTATAAAACAAAAAAGAGTAAACAGGTACATTTTTAACAGCATCTTGTACCATAAGAAAGGTCACACCCCAAGCAATAGCTACACTTAACAATAAAAAATCTGCTTTTAGCTCTTTTAAATTTATATTTTTCAATATCTTCCTTAATAAATCCGAATAATATCAAAAAGTAAAATATTGGTCAAATGTCATTTTTATTTCATATTTTTATATTATTATGCTGGTTATAAAATATACAGTATTTTTATTGTCAATAGCTTCTATTACACTAAAATACTATTTACAAATACACAATATAGCTATAAAGATTAAAATAATGAATGATGATTTAATTATAAAAATGAGTAAAATTGATAAATATTATGATGATTTCCATGTACTCAAAAATATTGATTTTAGTGTAAAAAAAGGTGAAATTGTAGTTGTTTGTGGACCATCTGGTTCTGGAAAATCTACACTTATAAGATGTATAAATGGACTAGAAGATATTGATAGCGGTACAATTTTAGTAGATAATATAGATATTCATTCAAGTAAAAAAAATCTAAAAAGTATTCGAAGTGAAGTTGGAATGGTATTTCAACACTTCAATCTATTTCCCCACTTAACTATCCTAGAAAATATAACCATCGCACAAAAACTTGTAAAAAATAGCTCAAATAAAGAGGCAAAACAAATAGCCGAACAACTTTTAGAAAAAGTTAAACTATCTGACAAAAGCAACTCATATCCAGGTGATTTATCAGGTGGACAAAAACAGCGTGTTGCAATTGCACGTTCACTTGCTATGAAACCAAAAATAATTCTTTTTGATGAACCAACCTCAGCACTTGACCCTGAAACAATTGGTGATGTTTTAAATGTTATGAAAGATTTAGCAAAAGAGAACTACACCATTGTTTGTGTTACACATGAAATGGGTTTTGCAAAAGAGGTAGGAGATAGAATTGTTTTTATGGATGCTGGAGTTATTGTGGAAGAGAATACACCAAAAAATTTCTTTGAAAATCCACAATCACCAAGAGCAAAAAAATTTCTAAATGAGATTTTAGTACATTAAAAATTTTAATTTAAATAAGGAGTCAAAATGAGAAAATTGTTTTTAGCATTTATTATGCTTTTATCAGTAAATGTTTTTGCTGGAGATATTGATTTATGGAAAAAATCTACACTTAATCAGATTTTAGAAAAAGGTGAATTAAGAGTTGGTATGGAGCCTGGTTATATGCCTTTTGAGATGAAAGATAAAAAAGGTAGAATCATAGGTTATGATGTTGATATGGCTAGAAAAATGGCAAAAGAGATGGGTGTTAAATTAACTCTTGTTCCAACAGCATGGGATGGAATTATTGCAGGACTTGTAACTGATAAATATGATATTATCATGTCAGGTATGACTATTACTCAACAAAGAAATCTAAAAGTAAATTTTGCTGACCCATATATAGTTGTGGGACAAACGATGATGATGAATAAAGCTCTTGAGGGTAAAGTAACAAGTGCTAAAGATTTGGATAAACCTGAATATACAATTGTTACAAAACTTGGAGTTACAGGTGAAATTGCTACTAGAAAATTCTTTAAAAAAGCAAAAATTATTACTTTTGAAACAGAAGCTGATGCTGCAGCTGAAGTTTTAAATGGAAAAGCTGATGCTATGGTTTATGACCAACCTTATAATGTATTATTTATGAGTGATAAAGGTAAAGATAAACTAATTCACTTAGATACACCACTAACATATGAGCCTCTTGGTTGGGCTATTAGAAAAGGTGACCCTGATTTTCTTAACTGGTTAAACAACTTCTTAAGACAAATGAAAGAGGATAAGGTTGTTAATTTTCATGAAGATCTTTATAACAAATGGTTAAAAGATACTAGTTGGCTTGAAAGAGTACAATAATGTCATATAAAAAGAATCAATCTTTTTTAAAAAATAAAACATTTGGGCATTTTATTGCCTTTATGTTTTATGTTATTTTAGCATTTGCATTTTATGTAACTGCCTCAAATATGAATTATGTATGGAAATGGAATTCAGTACCAAAATATTTTGCTTATACAGAAACAATAAATATTACAGCTCCTATAAATGGAGAACTAATAGTTGAAAATGGTAAATATTATGTAAATGGTGATGAAAAAAAATCACTTTCTATAGATAATACATATGAATTTGAATATAGCGTTGGTGAAAATGTTTATGAGGGTGATTATATTGCCTCTAAGGAAGTAACAAAAATGGGTCCTATTTTAAATGGACTTTGGGTTACTATAAAAATCTCATTTTTTGCAGCTATTTTAACTCTTTTTATTGGAATAATTGTTGCTTTTATGAAGCTCTCCTCTTATCAGTTTTTAAAAGATATAGCCTCTGTTTATACAACTATTATAAGAGGAACACCCTTACTTGTTCAAATTTTTCTTTTTTATTTTATTGTTGCAAATATTTTTGAATTGGAGCGTATTGTTGCTGGTATCTTATCTTTAGGTATATTCTTTGGTGCATATATGGGAGAGATTTTAAGAGGAGCTATTCAATCAATTGATAAAGGTCAACTAGAAGCTGCCTCATCTTTAGGAATATCTAAATTTCAAGCAATGAGATATATTATATTGCCACAAGCTTTTAAAAGAGCATTACCTACTTTAGTTGGTGAAATAATTTCTTTAATCAAAGATTCATCACTAGTATCAGTTATCTCAATAACTGATTTGACAAAAGTTGGAAAAGAGATCGTTGCAAATACCTTTTCACCCTTTGAAACATGGATTGTTATTGCATTAGTATATTTAACCCTAACCTCTTCATTAACTTATTTAGGACATATTCTAGAAAAAAGAATGCAAAATAAAGGTGGAATAAACTAATTGATTTTAGCAACACTTTTAAAAGGTTTCATTGTAACTATATCTTTAATAGTTGCAATTGGAGCCCAAAATGCATATATTTTAAAACTAGGACTTTTAAAACAACATGTTTTAAAAGCTGTTTTAATATGTATATTTTTTGATGGACTACTTATAATTCTTGGTGTTTATGGTTTAGGTTTTTTTATAAAAGATAATCAAATTTTGATAAATAGTATTGCTATTTTTGGAATTATATTTTTGGTTTCTTATGCTTTTATCTGTTTTAAATCAGCGCTAAAAAACAACTCTTTAAGAATTGATAATGAAATAAAAACAAATCCAGTAAAAGAGGTTATTACCCTACTTTTGGTTTTTACTCTTTTAAATCCCCACACTTATTTGGACACAGTTTTACTAATTGGTGGAATTGGAGCTAATATAGATGATAGTTTAAAACTATATTTTGTTTTAGGTGCAATTAGTGCTTCATCAACTTGGTTTATAACCCTTGGCTTTGGTTCTAGAGTATTAATACCACTATTTAAAAAACCTATTACTTGGAAAATATTAGATATCTCAATTGGTATTTTGATGCTTTTTATTGCATATTCACTAAAAGACTTAATTAACTAATATCAAATAAATGCTATAATATCAACTTTTTTAAAGGATAGAAATTAATGCAATTTAAAATAGATGGTAAATCTTTTCATAAAACTAGAGCCTGTACAATCAAAACAGCTCATAGTGAAATCCAAACTCCTGTTTTTATGCCAGTTGGTACCCAAGGGACAGTAAAAGCTTTAGATGCAAATGATATGCTTACTCTTGGTGCTAAAATAATACTTGGAAATACATATCACTTATACTTACGACCTGGAAGTAAATTGATTAAAGAGTTTGGAGGACTTCACGGTTTTTCAAAATTTCCAAACTCATTTTTAACTGATTCAGGTGGTTTTCAAGCCTTTTCTCTTAGTGATAACTCAAAACCTGATGAAAATGGAATTATGTTTAAATCACATATTGATGGAAGTAAGCACTACTTTACACCTCAAAGTGTACTTGATACCCAATATGAATTAGGTAGTGATATTATGATGATTTTAGATGATTTAGTAGCCTTACCAAATACACAAGAGAGAATTAAATTATCAATCGAAAGAACAACTGCTTGGGCAAAAGAAGCAATCACTTATCACAAAAGCCAACAAGAAAAGGGTATAGGAGTTGAGCAAAATATTTTTGCCATAATCCAAGGTGGTACGGATAAAAACTTTAGAAAACTAAGTGCTGAGCAACTTTGTGCATTGACTGATTATGATGGTTTTGCAATTGGTGGATTAAGTGTTGGTGAACCAAATGCTGATATGTATGAAACTGTAGAATGGACTACAGATTTTATGCCTGAAGATAAACCAAGATATCTTATGGGTGTGGGAACACCTGAAGATTTGATTGAAAATATCGAGCGTGGTGTTGATATGTTTGATTGTGTAATGCCAACAAGAAATGCTAGAAATGGTGGAATTTTTACAAGTTATGGAAAAATCAATCTAAGAAATGCAAAATGGAAAAATGATGCCTCTCCTATAGATAAAAATTGTACTTGTTATACTTGCCAAAACTTTACAAAAGCATATTTATACCATCTTTTAAAAGCTGGTGAATTTACATATTATAGACTTTCTAGTATGCATAATCTTCACTACTATCTAACCCTTATGAGAGAAGCTAGAGAAGCAATTTTAGCTGATAATTGGTGTGAATTTAAAAAAGAGTTTTATGCTAAAAGAAGCAAATAAACTCTTTTTGGATAAAATAGAGAAATTTTAAAGGAATTACTTATGACTATTGATGATAATACAATCGATAAATTAGCAAAACTTTCAAGTTTAGAGATTGATGAGAGTAAAAAAGAGTCACTTAAAGCAGAGCTTGGAGAGATTATTAACTTCGTTGAGAATTTAAATGAAATAGATGTTAGCCATATTGATGCTACATTTACAACAGTTGAAGGTGGTACGCCACTTAGAGAAGATATCTCAAATCAAGATTTAGAGATGTCAAAACATATTTTGGAAAATGCTCCAAAAAGTGAAGATGGATACTTTATAGTACCAAAAATTATAGAATAAAAGGAAAATAGATGCTTCGGGTTTATGGAATAAAAACCTGAGACTCTGTTAGAAAAGCCTTAAGGTTTTTTAAGGAAAACAATTTAGAAGTTGAGTTTTTTGATACAAAAAAAGAGACTCCAGCTTCATCTTCTATCAAGTCTTGGATTGAAAAAACAGATATAGATTTAGTATTTAACTCTCGTGGTACTAAATATAGAAGCTTAGGATTAAAAGAGCTTAACTTAGACGAAAATGGTAAATTTGAATGGCTTTGCAAAGAACCAATGCTTTTAAAAAGACCTGTTATAGAGTTTGATGATAAAGTTATAGTAGGATTCAAAGAAGAACAGTATAAAGAGACTTTTTTATAGTCTTTTTGTACTAGTAAAATCTAGCTACAAGACTAATTTCATAAATTTTAGTTAAATCTCTATTACTATTTTAAATCTTTTAAAATTTTTTCTAAAGTATTTCTAAGCTCTTCTATATTTTCACCTAAGATTCCAAATACAGTTTCTGCATTTAGATTAAAATAATTATGTGAGAGTATATCTCTTATCCCTGCAATATTTCTCCAAGGAATATTTGAATAATTTGTAAGTAATTCTTTATTTGTTAATTTATCAACATCTTTTATACCCTGACCAATAGCTATTAATTGCATACATATACTATCCAAAAGAATTAATGAATTTTCATTTAGTAAAAAATCATCTGCATTTTTTATATTTTTTGATCTTGATATTATCTTATTTACAGATAATAAAATATCTTCTATTATATCTTGTGCTAATGATTTATTATACATATATCACATCTTTATTTATTCTATTCAATAGTTTTGGATTTGTATGATTTGATAATGCTATTACATCTACATCTACATTAAATTTTTCTTTTAAGTCTTCCATTATACCTGCTTGTACAAATAAATTTGGTTTGGAAAATTCTACAACTATATCAATATCACTTTGATTATTATTATCACCTCTTGCAACACTACCAAATACACCTAATTTAATCAGGTTATAGTCTTTAGTATGCTCTTTTTTATATTGCGTTAAATACTCAAGAACTATATCTTTTGATATCATTTCTAAACTCCTTATTACTTGAAATATTATACCAAAATATAATTTACTTATAAAACTTCAAAAAACTTACCACTTAATTTTTTTAGTTTTATTTTTTTAATATAAGTGAAAGATTTAGTAAATAAAATTTTCTTTTAAGTATATAATCCGTATTATTGTGTTATATATTTCGGAATAGTTAAGTATATAATCCGTAATAATACTAATATAATTTCGTAAAAGAAGAAAAAATGATACATAGAAAACTAGAATCAACAATAATAGAAATGCTAGAATCATTTAGAATTGTAGCTATTAATGGTCCAAGACAATCGGGTAAAACTACACTACAAAAGAAAATAGCAAAAAATAAAAATATGAAATATTATACTTTTGATGATATTGATATTTTTAATACAGCTTTATCAGATCCCAAAGGTTTTATTGAATATATTTCAAAAGATGAAAATATTGCTATAGATGAAGTTCAAATGATTCCTGAGATAATAGCTCCTATTAAAATGAGTGTAGATGAAGAAAATAGAAAAGGTATGTTTTTACTTACGGGTTCATCTGATATGTTCAAAAACTCTAAAATAAAGGAATCACTGGCAGGTAGAATGCTTAGTTTTAATTTATATCCACTTTCATATAGTGAAATAAATAAAAGAGATATAAATATTATTGATAAACTTTTTAGTGATGAATTCAATAATTTTGATGTTGATTTTGAAAGTATTTCTAAAGAAGAGTTTATAAGTGCAGTTATAAATGGAGCTTATCCCGAAGTTTATGAATTGCCAATAAAAGCAAAAAAAGCATGGTATGATTTTTATATAAAAGCTAGAATTACTAAAGATATCGCAAATATTGAAAATGTACAAGTTGATACACTTTCACATCTTGCAAAACTTTTAAAAGTGTTAGCAGGACAAGTAAGTTCTCTGGTAAACTATACAAGTATTTCAAAAAATATAGGAATAACAGATAAAACAGTTGCAAAATATATAAAAATATTAGAAGCTTTATATATAATAAAACTTGTTCCATCTTACTCAAATAACATACTTAAACAAGTAACAAAAAGCCCAAAAGTGCATTTTATAGATTCAGGACTTGCAAGTTTTTTATTAAATGTAAGTGTAGAATCTTCAATGTTGGGTAAAAACGAACACTTGGGAAATTTAGTAGAAACTTTTGTTTATACGGAACTTATCAAACATCAATCTTATGCAAATGAAGATATAGAGATATATCATTTTAGAGATACACAAAAAAAAGAAGTTGATTTTGTATTAGAATCAAGTTTGGGTGATATTGTTGCTATTGAGATTAAATCAGGTTCAAATATTAAAAATGAACATTTTAAAGGACTTTTAGCTCTTGCAAAAATCATGAAAGATAAAAATTTTAAAGGTATTATTTTTTATGGTGGAGATAAAGTTTTACCATATAAAATAGAAGATTATCAATTTTGGACAATACCTTTAAGAGTACTAATTTAAGATTTATAAAACCATAAATCTTTCATAAAAACTAAATGTTACCTGAAGTAGCTTTTTTGAAGTTGTTCCACCAATTAAATTTTTATTAAGTATTTTAGGAGTTGACTCAGTTCATTAAAAGCAAATAAAACTAAAGTAATTATTTATCGAAAATTTATAAAAAATATATTTAGTTGTGAAATAGCAGACTAAGTCTATTTCAATCTTTAAAGTCACCTTTTTTACTTGTTTTAAGAAAGGGGCAAGTCAAGTTGGTCTTACAATATTGAAATATATGCCAAAAATTCTAGAAACTATTTATAGTATCCACACCCACATGCTCCACATTCACAAATTATCCAACCACACTCATTACATTTTAAATGAGTTATTGTACTAATACCACTTTTACACACATAGCATTGTGTATGTCTATTTCTTTTCATTTCTATTGAATATCCAGAATAATTTATTTTTTTGGATATAACAAATTTTTTATGTCTATTTATTATTTTGCTATCTTCATCATATTCTATTTCTTCCTGTGTTGCTATAGATAAATGCCATTTACAATTTTGCGATATTATGTAGCAAATGCACAAAGAAAATCTAAAAAATTATAGCTTGATTTTCGTATGATTCATTAAAGATTTTTTCTTAGTGATAAGTAACTCATCACCCTCATCCATATCATAATCATCATAGAACTTTTCAAGAACCAAAGTAGTTACTTGATCTGTAATATCTATCTCTGATTCTAAGAACTCATCTTCTGTATAGGTGTTGAGAGTTATTTTACCAGTTTGTTTATTATATTCTAGGGTTTCCATTAATATTAGTCACTAAAAATTTGGTTTTCATCAATAATTTTATTAATA
>CBFIGT010000030.1:0-21665 GCA_965662175.1 Arcobacter sp.
TCAAGATTGAGTGCTATAGGTATGATTTTAAGTTCAACCCCAAAATCATCTCTTAATGTAAATATTTGATCGTGTGCCATTTTTTTAGTTCTCCTCTGTTTTTATGTTGTTTTCTAGCTCATTCCATAATTCATAAATGGTGGAATAAGAAACTTCAAGCTTATGATATTTAGCAAAATAAGTTGCAATATCTCTAAAACTCATATTTTGTTCTAACTTTAGAGTTCTTACTATTGCCCAATATCCAAGCACCTTTTGTCGTTTTATTTTTGATTTGTTGTTTTTACCTCGAAGTTTTATTGCATTGAGATTCACATCATCAAGCTCTTTTACAACCGAATCAACTGCTAAAATAAGTGATGATAGAGTCAAAATGTTATTATCTACATCACCATGAGTATTTTTTAGTTTATGAAACAGTTGCTTTTGAAGCTGCAATATTTGTAACTTCGTTTGTAAATCAACCCTTGCAAAGAGTCGCAAGTTTTGATTTTGCATCTCAAGGGAAAATTTTGTGATGGTTTCTATGCTTTTTTCATCATCTAAACTCATCTCTCACCCCTTATGATTTTCACATTAAGCGAATTTGCCATTTTTTGATACAGTTTACTTGCATGTACTTTTGAAAGTACAATATCACTTGCTTCATCTTTTAAAAGCATTTGCCCATTGTGATTTACAAATGAATAGGTAGTATCTTCAAATACAACTTTTAGATTTGGATACTCTAAAGCATTTGATTTTAAAATATTGACAAACTCATAATAGGCTTTTTTCCTTCCCTTTTTTTGAGTATTTTTTTTATTACTCTCTTTGATATTATTAGAGTGAGTATTAGTAGTCAACGGTTTTCCGCTATCGTTTTTACCGATATTGGTTTTTCCAATCTCGGTAAAATCTTTTAAATCCTCACTACTTAATTTCTCATCACTAAATATCCAAAGCTTATTTGAAAATCTTCCTTTTTCTCTTAATTGTTTTCTAAAAAGATAACCGCTTACTTCAAGTTCTTTAAGTGCATTTGAAATTGCTGTTTTCCCATCGCTTGTATAGTCTTGAAGTTTTTCTTCATAAAAATGCCAATCTTGAGGGAAATGCACCAATATCAAGCACATACCTTTGGCTTTTAAACTTATGGTGTTATCTTTTGCAATGATATTGCTAACCATTGTGAAGTTTTTCTTTTTTTGTTGAAGAGTAACTTTCATAATCTCATTCCTTGCTCCTTTTTTGTTTATAAGCTTATAAATTTATTTCCATGGATGTGGAATTTTATAACGAAAAAAAGGTTTTGTGATTATCTGTGTCAAATAATCACAAAATGAATTTTTTTAAATATGATTTTAAAAAAAGAAAATTATGGAGAGGAAAAATGGAAGAACTAATACCAAAAAGAATATCGTTTTCACTAAAAGAATTAGAGAGTTTAGGATTTATGAAAGTTTCAACAGCAAAAAAGCTTATAAAAGAAAATAAACTAAAATCTTTTAAAGTGGGAGTGAAGCATTTTATTTTAAGAGAAGAGGTTCTTAGGTATATTGATGAAAATAGTTGTGTGTCGCTTTGATTGTTTGAAAGTTCGTAAAATAGGGATTTTGTAATGTATAAAAAAGTGGTAGCCCTGGCCGGAATCGAACCGGCACTCCATTGGAATATGATTTTGAATCATACGCGTCTACCAATTCCGCCACAGAGCCATTTTTGTTGTTTTAACAGTAAATTTTATATAAGTTGTGTACCTTTTTTATGTACCCAACATCTAAAAAAGCCTTATTTTAGGGCTTTTAAGCCATTTGCACGATAGATTTTGAATCCGGCGTGTTTACCAGTTTCACCATACGGGCACACAAGCTAGTTTAAAACTAGCTTGGGATTATAGTTAGTTATTTATTAGTTTTTGTTTAAAGCTTGTAAATCTGAAAATGCAGTTTCAAGTCTAGCTATCATAGACTCTTGTCCAGCTCTTAGCCATTTTCTTGGGTCATAATATGATTTATTTGGTTTTTCTTCACCCTCTGGGTTTCCAATTTGACCTTGTAAATATCCATGGTTTTTAGCTTCAAAAGCTCTTACACCATCCCAAAATGCCCATTGAGTATCTGTATCAATATTCATTTTGATTACACCATAATCAATAGCTTCTCTAATCTCTTCAAGAGCAGAACCAGATCCTCCATGGAAAACAAAGTTTACAGATTTTGCAGCTATATTATGTTTTTCAGAGATATATTTTTGAGAATTATCTAAAATTTTTGGACTTAACTGTACATTTCCTGGCTTATAAACACCATGAACATTTCCAAAAGATGCTGCAATTGTAAAATGAGGAGATACCTCTTTTAATTGTTCATAAGCATAGCAAACCTCTTCAGGTTGAGTATAAAGTAAAGCATTATCAACATCACTATTATCAACACCATCTTCCTCTCCACCTGTAATTCCAAGCTCGATTTCAATCATCATATCAATAGTTTTCATTCTTTTAAAATACTCTACACAAGTAGCTATATTCTCTTCTAAACTCTCCTCTGAAAGGTCTAACATATGTGACGTAAACAAAGGTTTACCATGTTTTGAATAAAAAGCTTCACCAGCTTCAATTAAACCGTCAATCCAAGGTAATAGTTTTTTAGCAGCGTGATCTGTATGTAAAATAACAGGAACACCATAAGCTTCGGCTAATGCATGAACATGCATAGCACCTGAAATACCACCATAAACAGCAGCTTTAGGGTCTTTTAAACCTTTACCTGCAAAAAAACCAGCTCCACCATTTGAAAACTGAATTATTATTGGCGATTTAACTTTTGCTGCTGACTCTAAAACCGCATTAACAGAATCAGTACCTATTACATTTACAGCTGGAATTGCAAAAGAGTTCTCTTTTGCATATTCAAAAAGTTTATGTGCTTCACTACCACTTAAAACACCTGGTTTAACAATATCTAAAACTGACAATTTAATCTCCTATTATTTGATTATAATTTTTGCATCTTTTCTTAATTTTTCAACTTCGCTTTTAATCATTTTTCCATATTTATCTTGAACAATCATTTGAGTAATTTTTGCTTCAACTTCATTATATGGCATTGCATTTGAATCTACTTTATCTTCTAAGTAAATTACATGGTAACCAAATTGAGTTTTTACAGGAACTTTTGTATATTCACCTTTATTAAGTGCCATAGCAG
Organism: Arcobacter sp.; assembly: GCA_965662175.1. Lineage (GTDB taxonomy): Bacteria > Campylobacterota > Campylobacteria > Campylobacterales > Arcobacteraceae > Arcobacter. The sequence continues at coordinate 3,192 of CBFIGT010000030.1, forward strand.
CACTTGAGAACTCAGGAACCATTTGTTTAGCTTCAAACTTACCTAAATATCCACCTTTAGTTTTTGTAGGACCAATTGAGAATTTTTTAGCTAACTCTTCAAAAGAACCTTTTTTATTTTTAGCAATATCTAATTTAGCAATAATATCTTTAGCTTCATTTTCAGTTTTAACTAATATATGTCTAGCTTCTAAAGTAGCTGCTGTTTTAAAACTGTCTTTGTTTTTTTCGTAAAACTCTTTTTTCTCAGCATCTGTAGTTTTAATTTTTACAAACTCTTTTTGCATCCAAACTTCTAAAGCTAAATCTTCTTTGATTTTAGCTAAAGACTCTTTATATTTTCCATCATTTTGAATTCCACTTTTAATAGCTTTTTCAGTTAAAAGTTTTTTCTCTATAACTTGATTAATAACTCTATCTTTTGTCTCTTTTGGTAAAGAATCAAAATCTACATTATTATTTCTAATAATTGATAAAATGTCTTGTTTTGTAATATCTTGACCATTTACAGTTGCGTAAGAGTCAGCAGCACTTAATGTTGTAGTTGCAATTGCTATTGAAGCTACAAAACTTAAGATTGTTTTCTTCATTTAATTTCCTTAAATATTTAATTATCGACATTTTACCTACTTTTTATTAATAAAGAGTTAATGCAATTATCAATATTATTATTTAATTTTTTAAATACTATTATATTGTAACTTTTAGAAATTTTGAAATTTAGCTTAAATACTCTTTAACTTTCCAATATTTTATGTTATAATTCGCGAAAATTAAATTAGACTTAAGTTTAATATAAGAATTAAGGAACGTAATATATGAGAATATTGATCATTGAAGATGAAATTACTTTAAATAGAACACTGCAAGAGGGTTTAACTGATTTTGGTTATCAAGTTGATGCAGCTGAAAATTATAAAGATGCAGAGTATTTTATTGATATCAGAAACTATGATTTAGTTTTAACTGATTGGATGTTACCAGATGGTGATGGAATCGAACTTTGTAAAATTGTTAAAAATAGAAGCGCTAGAACAGCGGTTGTGATTATCTCAGCTAGAGATGATAAAGATAGTGAAATTGAAGCATTAAAATCAGGGGCTGATGATTATATCAAAAAACCATTTGATTTTGATATCTTACTTGCTAGAATTGAAGCTAGATTAAGATTTGGTGGAACAAATGTAATTGAAATTGATGAATTATCAATTAATCCTGATGAAGAAAAAATTCTTTATGCTGGTGAAGAGATTGAATTAAAAGGTAAACCTTTTGAAGTTTTAACTCATCTTGCTCGTCATAGAGACCAAATTGTATCAAAAGAGCAATTATTAGATGCAATCTGGGAAGAGCCTGAATTAGTAACTCCAAACGTAATTGAAGTTGCAATTAACCAAATTAGACAAAAAATGGATAAACCATTAAATATCTCTACTATTGAAACAATCAGAAGAAGAGGTTATAGATTCTGTTACCCAGGTACAGATGAAGAAACAACTGCCTAAATCTAAAGAATAAAAAAGAATAAAAAAGAATAAAAAGTGAATCCTAAAAGTATATACAAACAGTTTTACCAAAAACTTATTTTAGCGACTTCACTTTTTATTATAACTATCTCATTTCTTTTTTATGGATATACAAAATCTACTATTTATGAGGGAATTCAAGAGAACCTTTATAATGATGCTAAAATTATTTATAGAATAAGTATAAATAATGAATTAAAAAAAGATAATTTTAATATCATTACTAACTCAGGAATTATTGTAGATATAGTTACAGTACAAAATTTAAATAAAATCAAATATACAAACTACAAAAATGGAGATGACTATTATATAGAGATACTTTATCCATTTAATTTAGAAGAGCAAAAATTTATTAAAATTGTAAAAAATGTAAACTATGCAATTGCTATGCTAAATAAAATATTTAACAATGTTTTACTTCTATCTCTTGGTGGTTTGATTATGGTTATTTTATATGCATTTACAGTCTCAAAAACACTGTTGAAGCCTATTATTTCAATAACTGAAAAATTATCAAATATGAATGAAAACTATTTAACTAGAATTGATAAAAAAAACTTACCAATTGAGTTTCATCCATTAGCTGATTCAATTAATACCCTAACAAATAAAATACAAACCTTTGTAAAATTTAAAAAAGAGCTTTTTATAGGTGCAGCTCATGAGCTTAAAACTCCACTTGCAGTTATGAAACTAAAAAATGAAGTTACTTTGATGAAAGATAGAGAGCCTGCAAAATATCAAGAAACATTAAGATTATCAATTCAACAAATAAATGATATGAACAATATGATTTCATCTATTTTAGATATAGGACGTCAAGAGGGAGCTCAATTTGAGAAACCTGAAGAGATAGATTTAGTACAATATATGAAACGAAAAACAAATGATTATAGAATGTTAAGTGCTGAAAAGAAGATTTCAATAACTTTTTACTCAAATGTAAATAATCTATTTGTAATGGTTCAATCAACTCTTTTAAATCAAATTATTCAAAACTTTGTGCAAAATGCTATAAAATTTACTCCAGTTGATAAAAGTATTGCTATTGTTCTTGAAAAAGTTGATAATCATCCTGTAATTACTATTACAGATGAGGGTATTGGAATTGATGAAAAAGTTGATTTATTTGCACCTTTCAAAAGAGTTGGAAAAGAGAGTGGTGCAGGATTAGGACTCTTTTTAGCAAAAAATGCAGCTGATGCTTTGGGCGCTAAAATATCAATAGAGAATAGAACAGATGATAAAAGTGGTTGTGTTGCTAAAGTAGAACTTATCAACACAAGCGCACTTAAAGAGGTAAAAAAAGTTAAAACAGAGACGCGTGCTCTATTTTAGTACATTTATTCTGAACTACATTCATACCAGCCTCTTCTGCTTTTTGGGCAGCTGCATTATTTACTAAACCTAACTGTGTCCAAACTGTGTCAATATCTCCTCTTTTTATACAAGCATCAACAACAGCAGCTATAGCATCAGGTTTTCTAAAAATATCAACCATATCAATCTTAAATGGAATTTCATCTAAAGACCTATAAACCTTTTCACCTAAGATTTCATCCCCTTTTGGATAAATAGGAACAATTTTAAAACCAGCATTTTGTAAATATTGCGCAACTTTATTACTAGCTTTTGAAGTATCAGGCGAAAGCCCAGCTATAGCAATAGTTTTTGTATTGTTAAATATCTCTTTTATCTCTTCATTGTTTGAATTAACTGTGGGAAATTCACATTCCATTTTGTATCCTTTTATTTTTATTAATTTTACATCTAAAATATACCAAAATATATTATATCAAAAATAGTTTCACAACTCACCTTTGAATGCTTTATCCAAAATAGAAGCTTTTAATGCTTTTAGATTTTGCATTTTTTCTTTTTGGAGTGATTTGATTTTTTCTGTTTTTTTTGAAATTTCGTCTAGGTATTTTACTACTTTTTCTTGGATATTGAGAGGTGGAAGAGGTAACTCTAATTCTTTAATATATGTTTGACTAATATTTGGTTGAGCACCACCAAAAGAATCTTTAAGCATTTTTTCTCTTATTTTTTTTAAAAAATAAAACATATACATTGTTTCAAATTGATTTTTATCATTCAAAATTCCACATATAGCTTGATTTGTAGTTGTTTCGATTTCCAAAATTCCTAATCTTCCAACAGTTGCTCCATACATAGCTATTAATAAAGTTCCTATTGGAAATAGTTTAGCAGATGATTTATTTAATCCAATATTAGTAATAAATTCTTCTACTTCTGTAATGTAACCATCATTTAATTCACCACTTTTTAACCACCCAATATTTCCACCCCAATAAGATTTTTCATTTCTTTTTGGAGTACCACCACTGGTTGTTTTTGTTAGATTACCTAATATTTCTAATTCATACTTCTCTTCCAACTCTCCAAAAACATCATTCAAAACACTTCCCATAAACAGATCAGCTTCATCCATATTTTTTTTATGTAAAGCTATTGATTTATCTATTTTTTCAAAAAGTAAATCCAATTTAGAAACTATTCTTTGTTGTTCTAAAAGTGGTGGGAGTGGTATATCTGTTTCTTCTAATTCCTTTTTAGTGATAGCAGAAAATGTACTTCCTTTACCTTTATTAGATATTTCTAATTCAAAGTTTCTAAAAAAATATAATAGATAATTTGTAATTGTATTAGATTTATTTGGTCTTATTGCTCCTAATCCTCTACCAATACAGCATTGAATATTAGCTATATTAGTTGGTCCAACTGGTGCTCTTACTGATAATAAAATATCTCCAATTTCAGCTATCTTTTTTGGCTCAGTTGTATATTGTTCAACAGTTGGATACATTTCTCCAAACTCTTTTTTCCCTTGAAAGAAAGCCATTCCATTTCCATCTGAGTTGTAAGTATCAGATTTTGGTGATTGTCCCATAACTAATTTACATACAGAATTATCACCTAACTTCTTCCACTCCCATCCATTTGGTAATTGATATAGCTCAGACATCTAAACTTCCTCCGTCGGTACTATCGCACATCAACTTTTCAGTTAATAAATTATTGATAGATTTTGGAATATAAGCCTTTTTTGAGAAAATCAAGTTTTCTATATACTCTTCAATTCCCTTATAACTTTTAAATCTTTCACTACTTATGTATTTTGTTATTAAGCTTTTTTTCATATTTTTTTACCTATTATCACCTTGTAATTCCCCTGTAAGTCTATATACAAGCTTTAAGCTCCGAGATATAGCTAGGGGTGATTTTCTACTCAATATCTTTCCCAATCAAAATCGATTCAATCTCATCCATCAAATCATCTATTTCTGCATTGTTTAGTTTGATATTTTCAACCAACTCTATTGGAGATTTATGCTCTATTGTTTCATTCTTATTTGGATTTTTTGCACTTATATCATAATCTTTAATATCATTTACATTTACAATCCAAGAGTTATCAGTGATTTTTCTCTCACCCCATATCTCTAAAAACTCTTCAAAATGACCGATGTTTATTGGTTTATTTTTTGTAAGTTTAGAGCTTGGATTTACCTCATAATAAAATATATCAGAAGTTGATCCATTTCTATCAAAGAAGATTACATTTGTTTTTACACCACTATATGGTAAAAATACTCCACTTGGAAGTGATAAAATAGTATGAACATTAAATCCATCCAATAAATCTTTTTTTACAGCTTGAAAAGCATTATTTGTTTGAAATAATACACCCTCAGGAATTACAACACCACAACGACCTTGAAGTTTTAAACTTTTCATCATATGTTGCAAAAATAGTAACTCAGTAGCATTTGATTTGATTGGAAAATTTTGTTGGATTTGCTCTTTTTCTTTTCCACCAAATGGAGGATTTGCCAAGATACAATCATATTTATCTTTTTCCTCTAAACCTCGTATATCTCGTGTTAGAGTATTTGTTTTTGATATGTTTGGAGATTCTACTCCATGTAAAATCATATTCATCACACCCATTACATAAGATAATGGAGTTTTTTCATTTCCAAAAAAAGTATCTTCATTTAAAAATCGCAAGTTTTCTGTAGATAAATCTCGCTGAGTATTTGTTTCAAGATTTTCATATCGAATATGGTTGTAAGCTTCGATTAAAAATCCACAACTACCAACTGCGGGATCATAAATTTTATCACCAATTTTAGGATTAACCACATCAGTAATCACTTTGATAAGTGGACGAGGTGTATAAAACTCACCACTATTTCCACCATCACTACCCATATCTTTTAATAGTTTCTCATAAATAAGAGATAATTGATACAAATCACTATTGTTATGAAAATCCATTTCATCTATGATGTCAAGGACTTCTCTAAGTGTGTGACCATTTGCAATTCTATTATCCAAAAACTCAAATATAGCACCAATTTTGTATTTGATTGATTTTGGATCTTCTGTAATATTTTTAAAAGATTTAAGATAAGGAAAAAGCTCTTTATTTACAAACTCTAAAAGGTCATCTCCACTTTGAGCATTTAAAATATCCACTTTTCCATCAATTTTAGGAACAGCCCATAAACCCCATCTAAACTTTTCATCCAAAACAAAGTTATAAATCTCACCATCTAACTGGGCATCTTCATTTTTTATCTCTTCTAAATCATTAAGGAATTTTAAAAAAAGTATCCAAGAGATTTGCTCTGTATAGTGCATCGCACCACTAATACCATCATCTCTTCTTAGTATGTCTGTTATTCTGTTTATTTTTGATTCCAATTATATTTCCTCTTTTTTCTATGGGTTAATTATTGTATTTTTTACGTATAGTTTATACTGAAAATATTTAATTTTTTAATTTCTTTAGTATATTATCCAAATATATTTTACACATCAATTCTCTCTCAATATTCAATAAATCCCATACTTTTTTTATCAATATTTGGATATTTATCAAACAAATCTTTTAACTCTTTTTTGAAGTTAAAACTATCATTTATCGCAGTTAAAACATAATCTGCCATCATTGTAAAAGTGTAATATCTATCATTTATCATACCTTTGAACTCTTTTTTATGTCTTGGTATTTTTGTTTTAATTACAAATTGCCTATTCCATAACCTGCTATGATGAGCTGATATATTTCTTACATACGAAAAAACATGAAGCCAATTTTTAAATACAAATGATGATAAATCTATACCATTAAGTATAAGTTTTTCAGTTTCTGGACAAAGCATAGTATAAAGTTTTGACAGTGTTCCAAAAGATATAGTTTCTACTACCATCCATATTGGTAAATCTTTTTGAGTATACTTATCTCTAAAGTGTTTTACAAAAGTTTCTTTTGATCTTTTTGTTTCTTTTTGCACATCAGAACAAAACCAATTAAAATCTTTGTCATTACAATAAAAATTTTTATTATCCATATATCCAAAAGGTGTATGCTCTTTTGCAAAATTATATGCTATTGAAGTTCTTAAAAATATTTCTATTTTTTCTATTGCACTAAATGTAAGTATTCGAAGCTCTTTATCAAAATGATAAAGCTCTATAACATCATCAAAAGTAGTACCATTAGTAAAAATATCTTTTTGAGAATAAAAAGGTATAAAATAAGCACTTAATCTATAATAACTAATATGTTTTAATTTTTGCAAAGCATAATCTTCATCATTTATTATTAAGTTTCTATTTTTTAAAAGTTGGATTTGTTCATGATATGATAAATGTGGTTTTTCGTAAGTAATCATAAGCACTCCCCCGTTTGCACTTTAGTAAGAGGTGGGGGAAGTATGTTAATTGGATTATAATATAATAAATCTTGTTTTTTGTTTAAAAACTTCATCTATAAATCTCCCTCTGTAATCCAAAATACTCATCTCTAATATTATAATCCCCAAAAGATTGTCTTAACTCACTTCTATCAAATCCACTTAGTTTTACCAAATCACTTAGTTTATCTTCATCCAACTCTTTAACCCCATCTTTTTTATATCGTTCTAGGATAAACTCTATAAACTCTTTTGCTTTTTCATTATGATATTTTTCCACAAAAGTAGAGCTTTCAACAGCTATTACTCTTTCACTTCTTGTTTTTATATCTAGATTAAAAGATATATGAGCTAATACATCATAAATATCTGAATTTTGAGCTTCAAATATCTCTTTTAAATCTTCTAGTTGAGATTCATCTATATTCATCTCTCTTAGTCTATTTAGTAAATCTTTTCTATTTTTTGGACTGCTCCATATCTCTCTTAAACCTTGTTCGTCATTGTAAAATTTACCTAAAATACCAATCAACAACTCTAAGTATTCATTTGTTTTAAGTGGTTTTCCATCATCTCCCACATAAGTAGTTTCTATGTTTATTACTTTTAGTTTTTTACCTTTTATGTCTATTGTTACTTTTTCATTTTTTTGTTTTTCATCTGAGGTTTTAGCTTCATATTCGCCATTTATATCACTTACAATATCCTCTTGATTATCTTCCAATTCATAATCATTTGTATTGGCTTTATCTTTATCAAGTTCAGTATCTGTAGCTATAATATCTTCAATATCCTCTTTTAATTTATCTTTGTTATCATCCCATTCTTTATCATAAAACAGATTTGTAGCTCCTACAAAGTCGATAATTGTAAAGAAATCTTTTCCCTCAAATACTCTTGTACCTCGACCTATGATTTGTTTGAATTCTGTCATTGATTTAATAGGAGATGTTAATACTACAGTTCTTACATTTTTTGCATCAACCCCTGTTGTTAGCATCTTTGAGCTTGTTAGTATTGTAGGGATATCTTTATCATTGTTTTGAAAATCTTCTAAAAAGCCTCTTCCAATTTCACCTTCATCAGATGTTACTCGGACACAATAGTTATTGTCTTTGATAGTTTTATATTTATCAATTGCAATTTTCATTTCTGATGCGTGTTGTTGATTTACACAAAATACAATAGTTTTATCCATTGGGTTTATATTGTTTAATATGGTTTTTGCTATTAATCTTGTTCTTTTAGGAATAATTACTTGTTTTTCAAACTGTTCTAGTTTTACAATGTTCTCTTTTAATTCACCTGTTATTATGTCATTTGGGTCAAATTTATATTCATCTATATTTGTTTGAACTCTTTTTACTTTGTAAGGAGTTAAAAATCCATCATTGATACCATCTTTTAGGGAGTATTCATATATAGGATCACCAAAGTATTTATAAGTGTCTCCATTGTCATCTCTTTTTGGTGTTGCTGTTAACCCTACATGTACAGCACTATCAAAGTGTTCAAGTATCTTTCTCCAAGAGCTTTCATCATTTGCACTACCTCTATGACACTCATCTATTACAACTAAATCAAAAAACTCTTTTGGGTATTGTCTATAGTATCCACTTACATCATCTTGTGCTTCATCTTCTGATACCTCAACTACTCTATTTTTATTATCAGCAATTGATTGATATATTGCAAAAAATACATTGGCATTGGTTGGAACTTTTCCATCTCTTTTTTTAATCTCTTTCCCTGTAATTTCAACTATATCTTTTTCCATAGGATTAAATTGATTTATGGCTTGAGATTTTAATACATTTCTATCAGCTAAAAAGAGTACTTTAGGTCGTCTGTCACTATTATCTTTGTTCCATTTTGCTTGAAATAATCTATATACAATCTGAAATGCTATATATGTTTTTCCTGTACCTGTTGCTAGAGTTAAAAGAACTCTATCTTTGTTGTTAGCTATTGCTTCAATTGTTTTTTGTACAGCTATTTGCTGATAAAAACGAGGTTTCATATTTCCCTCAATATGAAAGGGATATGTAATTACATTTTCTTTTTTATTTTCAAGTTTTCCAAACTTTCTTTCAAATAATTCTTGAGGTCTTGGATATGACTCTATCCATTTACCTTTTCCCTCAATTAAAGAGTGTTCATATATCTTTAAACCATTTGTTGAGTATACAAAATCAATTTTTAGTTTTTGGGCATAGTTTATTGATTGTTGAAGTCCATCTAGTGGGTCTTTAGTATCTGCTTTTGCTTCAATAATTGCTAAGTTAGTATTTTTGTAAGTTAAAAGATAATCCACAAAATATCTTTTACCTCTTTTGTTACCTATAAGTTTTCTACCATCTGTAAAATAGTATTCTCTAACAATAAGGTTTTCACTCCATCCATCACTATATAAGCAAGGAGTAATTAATTTTGCTTTTGTATCTGCTTCACTATAAGCCATAACATACCTATCATTTTATAATTTAAACTATTTTATCTAAAAATATATTTAATTGTTATTTTTTTCTCTTTAGTGATTTTATTATATTCAAAATCTAAAATAAATTTATAAAGATTTACTTTCCATTTACTTTAAAACTATACTATATGATAAGTAGAATTCTAATACTAAAAGAAAGGAGATATTATGATTGATAGTGTAAGTATGGGTATCATGGCAAATTATGTTCAGCCTAGTTCAAGTACTATGGCGAATCATATGATATCAAAAAAAGATAGTGATTCTGACTCAAATTTAACTATTGAGGAAATGGGTATAAACGAAGAGAATTTCTCTTTGATTGATACTAATTTAGATGGCTTAGCTAGTGAGTCTGAATTAACAAGTGCTATAAATATAGCAATGTCACAATTTAATGGCGATATGCCATCAAAAGAGGAGTTTCAATCAATCCTTTCAGATTTTGGATTTGAAGCTCCCTCAAGTACTAATACAAATTCAAGTAGTAGTTTAAGTTCATCACAATTGGAGACTATTTCTTCTGTTTTAGAAGAGTATGATGCTGATAATTTGAGTAAAAGTGATGCCCAAGAGATTGTAGCAGCTTTTAAAGAAGCAGGTATTAATCCATCATCAGAACTTGAATCGGCTATGGAAGATGCAGGTTTTAGTGCTCAAGAGGTAGGAACTCTAGCTGGAGTTGGTCCACAAGCTGGAGCTGCACCACAAGGTGGTGGTGGCGGACAAGGTGGAGGTGGTGGTGCTATGGCATCATCTGAAGAGGAAGAAGAGTATGACACAATGGATACAAATCAAGATGGTATAGTTTCCATTGATGAAATTCAAGAGTATTATGGAATTTCAGATTCAGAAGATTCTACAACAGTATCTAAAAACGAGCAAAATACATTAGATAACTTACAACTTCTAATGGAAATATTAAAATCAAATAATGAGGGTGGTTCTATTGATAGTAAAAGTTTTGATGGAATTTTAAAAACAATTAACAATCAAAACAATAACTCAGAAATAAATGCTTACCTTCAAAACTCAAACTCAAGCTCTTTATTTAGCTACGCATAATCTGCGTAGCTATAATTAATCCAATCTACAAATTTTACACAAAATCCAATTTTCTAACTATCTTTTTATAACTAAAACTTATAATATTATTAACAATTAATTAACATTTCTTATAATATAATCCAATAAAATTAAAAAGAATTATAAGATGAACAAATATATTAATATAATAAATTTTTATAAAGATGGCTTTAAAAACCTAACTTTGGGAAGAGTTTTATGGAAAATAATATTCATAAAACTAATAGTGATTTTGATAATACTAAATTTTTTTATTTATGATAAATCAATAAATACAGAATATAAAACAGAAAATCAAAAGATTGATTTTGTATATAAAAATATCACAAAGGAGTAAATATGGAAGAGCATTTAGTTGATTGGTCTAGGGCACAATTTGCATTAACAGCTATTTATCATTGGTTATTTGTACCTTTAACCCTTGGACTTGGATTTATATTAGCAATAATGGAAACTATTTATGTAAAGACAGGTGATGAGTTTTGGAAAAAAACTACAAAGTTTTGGATGGGTCTTTTTGCTATTAATTTTGCAATTGGAGTTGCAACTGGAATTATTATGGAGTTTGAGTTTGGTACAAATTGGGCGAACTACTCTTGGTTTGTAGGGGATATTTTTGGGGCACCTTTAGCGATTGAGGGTATTTTAGCCTTTTTTATGGAATCAACTTTTTTTGCAGTTATGTTTTTTGGATGGGACAAGGTATCAAAAGGTTTTCATCTTTTATCAACTTGGTTAGTAGCTATTGGTTCAAACTTGAGTGCCTTATGGATATTAGTTGCAAATGGTTGGATGCAATATCCTGTAGGTATGACTTTTAATCCTGATACAGTAAGAAATGAGATGAATAACTTTTGGGAAGTGATTTTCTCACCTGTTGCAATAAGTAAATTTTTACACACTATTTCAAGTGGATATATTGTGGCTTCTTTATTTGTAGTTGGTATTAGTGCTTGGTATTTACTTAAAAAAAGAGATATTAAATTTGCTAAAAATTCTTTAGTAGTTGGTGCTTCTTTTGGTCTTATTACATCACTATTTCTTATTTTATCAGGTGATGAATCAGCCCATCAAGTTGCACTAAAACAGCCTGTAAAACTAGCTGCTATGGAGGGTTTATATGAGGGAAAAGAGCGTGCTGGTATTGTAGGAATTGGTGTTTTAAATCCTAAAAAAACATTAGACAATGATGAAGAGGTTTTTTTCTTTGAACTTGAAGCTCCTTATGCTTTGTCATTTTTGGGATATCATGATATAAATGCCTTTGTTCCTGGACTAAAAGATTTAATCTATGGAAACAAACAATACAACATTGAATCAACTTTTTCAAAAATGGAAAAAGGAAAAATAGCTGTTGATGCACTAAAAAAATATAAAGAAGCAAAAAGAGAAAATGATATTGAAAAAGCTTTAAAATATCAAAAAATATTAGAAGAAAATATGAAATATTTTGGATATGGACATATTAAAAATGCCCAAGATGTTATTCCTCCAATTGATATAACTTTTTATACATTTCACATAATGGTAGCCCTTGGAACTTGGTTTTTAATTCTTTTTGCACTTATACTTTTCTTTACACTAAAAAGAGATATTTTAAAATATAGAGTACTTTTACTTAGTGCTGTTTTTTCGATTCCTTTAGGATATATAGCAAGTGAAGCTGGTTGGATTGTAGCTGAAGTTGGAAGGCAACCTTGGGCAATACAAGATTTAATGCCTGTAGGAATTGCTGTTACAAATATAGCTACATCAAATGTACAGACAACTTTTTTTATGTTTGCATCTTTATTTACAATTCTTTTAATTGCTGAAATAAAAATCATGCTAAAACAGATAAAAATCGGTCCAAATGGAGGTCATTAAAATGTTTGAAGAGTTAACACTATTACAACTACAACAATATTGGTGGATTATAATTTCACTTCTTGGAGGACTTTTTGCTTTTATTATGTTTGTTCAAGGTGGACAAACATTAATAGGTGAAATCTCAAAAGGGGATGAAACCTTAAAAACAATGCTAATAAACTCATTAGGAAGAAAGTGGGAGTTAGGTTTTACAACTTTAGTTTTATTTGGTGGAGCACTTTTTGCTGCTTTTCCCCTCTTTTATTCTACTAGTTTTGGTGGAGCTTATTGGGTTTGGATTAGTATATTATTTTGTTTTATTATACAAGCTGTCTCTTATGAATATAGAAAAAAACCAAATAATTTTTTAGGTCAAAAAGTTTATGAGGCATTTTTATTTATAAATGGAAGTTTGGGAGTTATATTATTAGGTGTTGCTATTGCTACATTTTTTTCAGGTTCATCATTTAGTATAGATGAAAATAACTTCTCATATTGGCATAATGAGTTTAGAGGTCTTGAAGCACTAATTAATCCTTTTAATTTATCATTAGGTTTTGCCCTGTTTTTTCTTGTAAGAATCTCAGGTGCTTTATATTTTATAAATAATATTAACAATGAAATAATTAGATTAAGAGCCATAAAAAGTATAAAAATAGATATGCTACTCTTTTTATTTTTCTTTCTATTTTTTCTAATTCAACTATTTTTAAAAGATGGATTTGCTTATGATGCAAATGGTGTAGTTTATATGCAAGAGTATAAATACTTCTTAAACTTTTTGGAACTTCCTTTTGTACTATTTATGTTTTTACTTGGAATTTTGATGGTTATTATTGCTGTATTTTTAACTATACATTTTGGAAAAACTTGTTGTATAAAAACAGGAGGAGTTGGAATAGTTTTAACAGTTATGGCACTATTTTTAAATGTTGGACTAAATAACACATCTTTTTATCCCTCATATTACGATTTGCAAAGTTCCCTTACAATTGTAAATAGTTCAGGAAGTCACTATACACTTACAACTATGTCTTATGTTTCTCTTATGGTTCCTTTTGTTTTGGCCTATATTATTTATGTTTGGTATCAAATGGATAAGGTAAAAATAACAAAAGAGGAGATTGAATCTCCTGATGCACACAACTACTAAGGATATAAAATGCAATATTTTGAACCAATTTTATGGCTTTTATCTTGGCCTTTAGTTATATATATCTCATATATAACTATTCAATATAATATAAAAAAATTAAAGGATTAAAAATGACTGCTTTTCCAGTTAAAACTAATAAAGAAAATAGCGCTATCTCTCCACTTTTTGGTAAGGCAAAATATTTTGCTTTTTATGATGGTGAAAATTTAAGTATAGAAGAGAATTTATGCAATGGAGGAGGTCAAGTAGTTGACTGGTTTATCCAAAAAGGTGTTGATAAAATGGTAATTAAAGAGATGGGAATTAAACCATATAAAAAAACTCAAAACTCAAATATAAAAATATTTTATTCAGGTGATGAAAGAGTTTTAACAAATGATTTAATAGAAAAAATCAACTCAAATGGGCTAAAAGAGTTAGATGAAAAAGAGATGTTAAGTATAATAAAAAAACACGAATCAAGCCACACCCATTCTCACTAATGCTTTTATCTACTTTACAGTAAAATTATCACAAATTTTACTGTAAGGATTATAATGTTTTGTCCCCTTTGTCAAAATAAATCAACTAACTTTTTCAAAGATATATATTTTAAATGTAGTTGTTGTAAAGCTATATTTAAAAAGCCAGATTTACACTTAAAAGGTAAAGATGAAAAAAACATCTATGATAAACATGTAAATATCTCTACAGATATAAAATATCAAAACTTTTTATCTCCAATTACAAACTCCGTTTTAAATGATTTTGACTCAAATACAAAAGGCTTAGATTTTGGATCTGGAAAAGACTCAGCTATTATAAAAGTCCTAAGGGATAAGAGCTATAATATAGCTGCTTATGATATTTTTTATAAAAATGATAAAAAATTACTAGAAGAAAAATATGATTATATTACAAGCAGTGAAGTAATTGAACACTTTCAAAATCCAAAAAAAGAGTTTGAACTTTTATTATCAATGCTAAAAAAAGATGCCGCATTATATTTAATGACAGAGATTTATAATGAAAATATTGATTTTGAAAAATGGTACTATAAAAATGACCCAACACATATTTTTCTTTATCAAAAAGAGACCTTTTTATGGATAAAAGAAAACTATGGTTTTAAAAAACTAATTATAGAAAAAAGATTGATAAAACTTTATAGCTAGATTAAAAACTCCGCCTTAATTAATAAACTATTTATTTTTTTGGCATAACTTTAATAGGTACGATTTATAACTAAATGCTTATTATTATCCCCTATTTTTAGGGATTTTGTAAAGACTAATTTTTTTAATAGCCTAGTTTTCTAAAAAGTTCTTCAACTTTAGAAAAATACTCTTTATCTTCTTTGATATTTAAAACCATTCTAATAACATAACTATTAAATAAATCATTTTTAAAAGTTTCTCTATCATACTCATCATTTATATTTAATAAAAATTCTTTTGCTTTATTTTCCAAATAGTGTTTTATATCATCATCTTTTATTTTAGATTTAAGTAATGATAAATCTGAATTTAAACTTTTTAAGACTTCAGTCATTTCTTTTGATTCATTTTTTGCCCAAGTTTCTAAATTATCAAAATTTATATTATTTAAATGAGCTACTGAAATAGCTTGCTCATAACATTCATTTCCACCATGATAAACATATGCACATAATCTATCTTTAATACAATCAGTTGGTGTTAATAAGATTAATGTACCAACTAATGTTTTTAATTCATCAAATTTTTTTGGAAATTCATTACCTAAACTAACAGGTCCTGTTGGAAATTCTATATAGTTTGGATTATTATCATATTTATAATATCTTCCATCTATTTTTTTAAAACCTAGTGATATCATCACCGCTTCAATCTTTTTTGAGCTATTAGATGGATTAGCTATAAAATCAATATCATAAGATGAAAAGTTTTTATGAGTATATATTTCCATACAACTACCACCTGATAAAACAACATCAATTCCATTTTCTTTTAATTTAGTGCAGATATAAGATGCTATTTCTTCTAAAGTTTTTAAATCATCAAGTGGGTTATTCATTATCATTTCTTTGAATAAAAGGCTTATTATTTGCTCTTGGTCTACTTCTATCTTTTTTTATTAGTTTTATTCTAAATTCATCATCATAAGACAATAAAGATTTTTTAAGTAAAGCAATTAATTCATTATAAAGTGGATATCTCTTATTTAATTCATAGATTCTAGTGTTTGCAAAATCTTTACCAACAATAATTCCAGCTAATTCAAATTTATCTAACTGTTTTTTAATCACAGAAGGACTTGTTTCATAAAAATTTGCTATTTCTCTAATATAACCTGAATCTCTATTTAATAAGTATTGAAGTACTTTTTCAGCATTTTTACTTCCAAATAGTATTTCTAACATAAGTATCCTTATTGTTCTATATATTAATATAATTGTACTATTTAGTAGTACAAATGTCAAATATTATAGAACACTTGAGTAATTAATTTAATATTATTTATAAAAATTTATTTATAGATATAAAAACTAATTAATTGTGGAAAATTCTAAATAATAAATTTAATTTTAATACCTACAGTTTAAACTATAGGTATTAATATTTATAAGATGATATTTAATTCTTTGGCATAACTTTAATAGGTACGATTTGGAACTCAATTTACATTTTTAAAAGCCTTTAAATAAGACTTTTAAAGAATTTAATATTTTTTGTACCTGAAAAATTACCTGAAAAAAATTTTATTAAATATTGTTTATAATACTTTTTTTGTATAAAAACATTAATTCTTTTAAGTTACCATCTTCTGACAATTCTTCTTTTAAAGAATTAATTAAACTATTTTCAAATTGTACAAAAGTATGTTTTTGTTTTGAATAAAACTCTTTATTAGATTTTTCAAAATCTAATAAAAGACTAAAATTATCATCTATATTCATATTTAAATATATTAAATCTGATTCAGTAAAATTATTTATAAATGAAGTTAAATACCTAAAATCATCCAAACTACCTATTTCTAAATCTAAATAGAAATCTTTATTTCCAGAATCATTAAATGTTGCTAATAAAAACTTCATAAAATCATTTTGAAAATTTTTTATTTCATTTTCACCAACCCAATATTCATTTCCATCTTTATCTACTTCAAAGCCATTACAAATATAATAAACGATGTACTTAGAAAAATAATCAAATCCAAAAAAATCTTTTATATTAAGTTGTTCAAGCTTAATAAGAAAACTCATAGATGATGACATCAAATAAAAATTTAAATTTTCAAACTTGGCAATCTTCCCTGTTTCCATAAATTCTAACAATTCTTTTTCAGAAAAATACTTATTAAATAAATTTATAGAATAACATTTATCTGGGCTTTTCTGCCAATGAAAATATGTTCTTCTTGCAATACCAAGAACTTTACAGATAATTTCTACCATTTGCACTCCATTTTTTTTATATTCTAAGTAAGTGTATCATTTTACACTTTTAATTTAGTTTTAAGTATTTGCACTATATGATTTCAAATGAAGTAATTTAGTGCAATATAATACACTATATTAATTTTTGAGTTCTCTTAAAACTTATAAGGTGTAAATCTACCATTAAAGATTTTGCGGTTAAGGCTAAACTACCAAGAAAAGAAAATGTTTAAACTATTGCAAATTAAATAAATAGGAATAAAAATGAACACTATTAACAGTAATGATATATTCATTAAGAAAAAAGAAATTCTTAACTATATAAAAATTGGAGAAACAAAACTAAATGAATTGATAAGAACAGGAAAACTTATTGAACCTGTAATAATTGATGGGTTTAAAGAGCCACTATATTCATTAGAAGAACTAAAGGAATGGATGCAAAAACAATTGGAAAAAAGAAAAACTCTCTCTTAAAAGACTTTGCGAGACTAAAAGAGAGAGTAATTAAAACGGCTTAAGGTTTTAATCGTTTCCATTATAACTAACGATTATTTAACATTGTAAATAAATAAGGATATTAATGTCTACAGACAAAAGAAAAGAAGGTGTTAAATATGGATTTACAACTATTCAGCATGACCCAAGATTGAAATTCAATCTTTCAAATGATGCTTATTGTGTAGCTGATGCGATATATAACTTATCTAACAATCCATCATCTATTGCACCAGGATGGTGTTACTCAACAAGACAATCAATTGCTAATATGTTTGGAATTTCAAAAAGAAGTGTACAAAGAGCAATACAAGAACTTTCAGATAAAAAATTAGTGATGGTAAATGAAGAAACAAATTTTATTCGCACAACTCAAAAATGGTTTGATGAATTTGTGCAGTATCAATTGACTCAGAAAACAAGGGGTGACAAATTGTCATAGGGGATGACTTTATGTCATTTCAAGGGGTGACAAATTGTCATGCATGGGGTGACAAATTGGCACACATATAAATATATATATAACTATATACATAAAGAAGAAGAGGAAGAAGAAAATGATTGTTGATGAAAACCAAAAAGTAGAACTATTTGAGGATTTCTACTCATGGCTTAAAGCTGATGGTTTAAGCCCTAAAAGAAGTGAAAGATTGCACAGAAAAAAAATCTTTGCATCATTACTTGCTGATAATGAAATGACATTAGAAAACTTCAATGATTTCTTAAAAGATAAAAAAAGAAATGAAGTTA
>CBFIGT010000031.1:0-20934 GCA_965662175.1 Arcobacter sp.
ATTATTGCTACAAAAATGAGTTATAAAACAATGAGTTCAACAACCTGTAAGTTTTGGAACTCTTGTTGTAACCATCCCCGTTATTTAGAGAAAAAAAATTGTTCCAGTTTTGTTCCAACTTTAGCAAAGATAGACAAGAACAAGATTATTTAGAATTGTTAGTAAGTTGCTTTTTAAGGTGTTTTGTATTTATTTGCTAATTATCTAGTAGAATTTACAATCAAGATACCAATATCTTAATTGTAAATAGGTTTATTTAACTGGAGAGAATGGGAAAAGTGCAGAACCCCAAGTAAGTCCTGCTCCAAATGCATCAAATAATACATTATCTCCTGCTTTAATTCTTCCTTGCTCATAAGCATAATTCATAGCCATAGGAATAGAAGCAGCTGATGTATTTCCATACTTATCAACAGTTACAACTATTTGTTCATCATTTAATTCTAATGCTTCACCAACAGCTTTTATAATTCTATAATTTGCTTGATGAGGAATAAAATGTTTAATATCATTTGAAGATAGATTATGTTTTTCTAACATAACTTTTACATCTGATGTTAATGTTTTAACAGCAAGTTTGAAAGTTTCATTTCCTTTCATTTGAATACAAGCTAGTTTTTGTTCTATAACAGCAGGTGAACATGGATTTTTACTTCCTCCACCTGGAGTCATAATTAGGTGGTCATAATCACCATCACTAGAACAATTAATATCTACTATAGCTTCATCTTTATTATCTGTTTTAGAGATAATTGCAGCACCTGCACCATCACCAAAAATAAAAGCTGTTCCTCTATCTTCATAATTTAAAATAGAAGTGTACTTTTCAGCACCAATGATTAAAACATTTTTTTTCATTCCTGATTCAATAAAGGCTTTCGCAATAGATAATGCATATACGAATCCTGTACATGCAGCACTTATATCAAATGCTTGTACATCTCTTAACCCTAATTTTGAAGCGATTAAACAAGCAGTTGAGGGCATACATAAATAATCAGGAGTTACTGTTGCACAAATAATCATATCGATTTCTTGTGTATCAATTCCTGCTCTTTGAATAGCTAATTTAGCTGCATTTGCACCCATATCTGATGGATACTCATTTTCAGCCGCTACTCTTCTCTCTTTTATACCTGTTCTTTTTGTAATCCACTCATCAGACGTATCCATGATTTTTTCAAAATCAGCATTCGTCATAATTTTTTCGGGTATGTAAGCACCTATTGATCTAAAAGCTGCATAAGCCATACTTCGTCCTTAATAATTATCTATATTTTAATAGTTTATTTTCTATATCTTGCTCAAGTGTTGAACTTGCAGCTATTATAGCTTGATTAATTGCATTTTTTATTGCTTTTGGATTTGATTTTCCATGGGCAATAATTACAGGAGCTTTAACTCCAAGTAGTGGAGCTCCACCGTACTCAGCATAATCAACTCTTACTTTTAATGTTTTAAATACTTTTCTCATCAAAACAGCACCTGCTATTGAGATAAGTGATCGTTTAAGATTTTTCTTTAAAATCTTTCCAATCGTATCAGCAACACCCTCAGCTGTTTTAAGTAATATATTTCCCATAAATCCATCACAAACAACAACATCAACTGTTCCATTAAAAATATCGTTACCTTCTACATTTCCAGCAAAATTAGGAACTTTTGCACTAGCTAACATTTCGTAAGCTTGTTTAGTAACCTCGTTACCTTTAGATTCCTCTTCACCATTACTAAGAAGTCCAATAATTGGATCATCAAGTTTTAATACATCTTGTGCGTAAACTTGACCCATAATCGCAAACTCAAATAAGTTTTTAGCATCACAGTCTACATTTGCACCAACATCAAGTACTAAAGTATTTTGATTTTCGCTTGTAGGCATTAATGTTGCAATTGCTGGACGACTAACACCTTTGATTCTACCGATTCTAAGTGTTGCCAAAGACATAGAAGCACCTGAATGACCTGCAGATACAACAGCATCAGCTTCGCCATTTTTAACAAGCTCAATTGCTTGATAAATAGAACTATCTTTTCTTTTTAGTGCATCAGTTGCGTGATCATGCATAGATATAATATCATTACAATCTAAAATTTCAATTCTTCGTAAGTATTCTTGTGGGATGTATTTTAGTATTTCATCTTTTTTACCAACAGCAATTGCTGTAAAAGATGTGTTAGTTCTTAGAGCGGCTATTAGTCCGTCTATGATAGGTTCGGGACCGAAATCCCCACCCATCGCATCTATTGCTATTCTTAGCATTAGTTTTTATATTCGCCAGTATTCGGGTTAACCGTATGAGGCATTTTCCAAGTTCCATCACTATCTTTTACAGGTCTTTTAAGTGTAATTTTATAGTGAGTTCTTCTTTTAGCTGCTCTTGAGTGTGATACTCTTCTCTTAGGTACTGCCATAATTTTTCTCCTTTAATATTCTTTTTCTATGTCATTTTCATTTTTTAAGCAATCATCACAAATATGATAATCACTTTTAATAGATGATAATTCACTTTCGATGATTTCATCAAAATCAACAGTGCTGTTTTCAACTTCAAACACTAATTCTTCTAATTCATCATTTTCATAAACGCCATCAGACAGTAAAAAATCTAACTCTTCATCTATCTTTATTGCGTAGTCTTTGCCACATCTACAGCATTCTACAACTGTATTTCCTACTAAAGTTGATTTAACTTTAGCTAATGTTGCCGATATTTTACAAAAAGTACCCTCTAATTTTACTGAATCAAACTCATTGCTGAACTCTTTTTCAGTAAAAGGTAGCTTTTTAAACTCGATTTTCATAAAAAAATGTGCTTAACAAATTTCTCTATCAGAAAAGAAAAATTTGATTTCATTCGCTGCATTTTCTAAAGAATCAGATCCATGAACTGCATTTGCATCAATAGAATCAGCAAAATCTGCTCTAATTGTACCAGCAGCAGCTTCTTTAGGGTTAGTAGCACCCATTAATTCTCTATTTTTTGCCATAGCATCAACACCTTCTAAAACTGAAACAACAACTGGTCCAGAAATCATGAATTCCACTAATTCACCATAAAATGGTCTTTCAGCGTGTACTGCATAAAATGCTTCAGCATCAGCTTTTGATAATTGAATTTTTCTTGTAGCAGCAATTCTTAGTCCAGCAGATTCAAATCTGTCTAAGATTTTTCCTACAACATTTTTTGCAACAGCATCAGGTTTGATGATAGATAACGTTTGTTCCATGTGATATTTTCCTATTTTAAATTTCAAGTCGCGGATTATATCTAAAAAAATAAAAAAAGGCAAGTAGTTAAACTACTCACCTTTAAAAAAATATTTTTTTAAGTAATTTTTAATCTTCTACGCAAGGCTCACCAGCAACTACACCTTCAGTGTCTGGATTTTCTCCCCATACAATACAACCCTCAGTTGGACATGCGTCAGCACATGCAGGTGCATCGTGGTGACCTATACATTCAACACATTTGTCTTCATAAACGTAATAAATATCTTCACCTGTTGGATTCTCATCATTATCTACTATCGCTTCTACTGGACACTCATCTAAACAAGCGTCACAACTTATACATGTATCAGTAATTACTACTGCCATACTTGACTCCTTAATATTAAGTTTAAGAAACTTTAGCACACAAAATATAAATTTTTCTTTAAAATTAGTTTAATAAAAAAATATTATATTTCTATAAGTTTTAAAAATTGATTCACTTTATCAACTCTTTCCCATGTAAATTCTTCATTTTCTCTACCAAAATGGCCATAAGTTGAAGTTTTTTTGTATATTGGTCTTAAAAGGTTTAACTCTTTTATAATACCATTTGGAGATAAATCAAATAGTTCTGTAATTACATTTTCTATTTTTTTATTTGAATATTTTGAGCTATTGTGTGTATCTACCATAATTGATATTGGTTTTTTAATATTTATTGCATAAGATAGTTGTATGGTTACTTTATCACATATTTTTGCTGCTACTAAATTTTTGGCTATGTATCTACACATATATGCACCACTTCTATCAACTTTTGTTGGGTCTTTTCCTGAAAAAGCACCACCGCCATGGGGACAAGCACCACCATAAGTATCAACTATAATTTTTCGTCCGGTTAGTCCAGCATCAGCTTGAGGCCCACCAATTACAAATCTTCCTGTTGGATTAATATGATAAATTGTATTTTCATCTAAAAGTTCTTTTGGTATTACCTCTTTTATTACATCATCAATAATATCATTTATTAATATCTCTTGGGATACTGTTTCTTTATGTTGAGCTGATATTACAACTGTGTGTACTCGTTTTGGTAAATCATTTTCATACTCAATAGTAAGCTGTGCTTTTCCATCAGGTCTTAAATAAGGTAGTGTTCCATTTTTTCTTACTTCAGATAATTTGGCTGTTAGTTTGTGTGCTAAAGAAATTGCAAGGGGCATAAACTCTTTTGTTTCATTACAAGCATAACCAAACATCATACCTTGATCACTAGCTGTTAAGTTTTCATTTGTATTATTCATAAAAGTTGTTATATCACTACTTTGTTCACCAATAGCACTCATAATACCAGCACTTCTATAATCAAAGCCAAAAGATGAATCTGTATATCCAATCTCCCTAATAACATCTCTTGCTATATCTTGAATTGGTGCATAAACATCTGTTTTAATTTCACCTGTAATTAGACATAAACCATTACTAATTACTGTTTCACAAGCAACCCTAGCATTTTTATCACGTTCAATAATATAATCTAATATTGCATCACTTATTTGGTCAGCAATTTTATCTGAGTGACCCTCAGTTACACTTTCACTTGTAAATAAATATGAGTTGTTCATAAAATATAGCCTTAAGGATAATTTTTATCCTAAAATAAAATTTGTCTTAAATTTTAAATTAAAGATGAATTTTGTTGTTTTGTTTTAGTAAACCTATTATATAATTACACAACTTAAAAATTTAAAAGGATTAAATAATGTTAGTAACAAAAAAAGCTCCAGATTTTACAGCAACAGCTGTATTAGCAAACGGTCAAATTGTAGAGGATTTTAATTTATATGAGAATATTGGTGAAAAAGGTGCGGTATTATTTTTCTACCCATTAGATTTTACTTTTGTATGTCCATCAGAAATTATTGCTTTCTCAAAAAGAATTGAAGATTTCGAATCTAGAGGAGTTTCTGTAATTGGTGTTTCTGTTGATTCACAATTCTCACACTTCGCTTGGAGAGAAACAGCAGTTGAAAATGGTGGAATTGGAAGAGTTAAATATCCATTAGTTGCTGATTTAAGTAAATCTATTTCAAGAGACTATGATGTATTATTTGGAGATGCTGTTGCATTAAGAGGTTCTTTCTTAATTGATGCTGATGGTACTGTTAGACATGCTGTTATCAATGACTTACCATTAGGAAGAAACATCGATGAAATGATTAGAATGGTTGATACTATGTTATTTACAAATGAGCATGGTGAAGTTTGTCCTGCTGGTTGGGCAAAAGGTGATGAAGGTATGAAAGCATCAACTGAAGGTGTTGCTGAGTATTTAGCTAAAAATGAAGGTAAATTATAATATTTACTTTTAAAAGAGTATTTAAAGGTGCTATTTTATAGCACCTTTTTTTATGTCTAAAAAACTAAAAAAACCATCAATTAAGATAAAGATTTGACAATTTAGGAAATAAAGACTAAAATATCGCTACTTTAAATTCTAGTAAACAGAATTAACTACAAAAAAATCACTAAAAGCAAATGACAAAGGTCTAATTATATATGGAAGAGACGAAAACTCAAACGAAAAAGACTACTTCTTCTAAGTCTACTACAAATGGAAGAAAAACAAGAACCCACGTCCCAGTTGAGGGGCATACTATTGAAAAACTTAGAGAACTACCTTTAGAAGACTTACTTCAAATAGCAAAAAAACTAGATGTTGAAAATCCTCAAGAACTTAAACGTCAAGAACTTATGTTCTCAATCTTAAAATCACAAATCGATGCAGGTGGATTTATTCTATTTACAGGTATTTTAGAGATAAAAGAGGGTGGATTTGGTTTTTTAAGAGCAATTGATGGAAATTTTTCCGATACTTCAAATGACTCTTATGTAAGTGCAACACAAATTAGAAAATTTGCACTAAGAACTGGAGATATTGTTACAGGACAAGTGCGACCTCCAAATAAAGAGAGTGAAAAATATTATGCTTTATTAAAAATCGAAGCAATTAATTATCTACCAATTCATGAATCAAAAAATAGACCTTTATTTGATAACTTAACACCTCTTTACTCAACAGAAAGATTTAAATTTGAGTATGATTCTTCAAAAATGACAGGAAGAATTTTAGACCTTTTTTCACCAATGGGTAAAGGTCAAAGAGGATTAATTGTAGCACCTCCAAAAACAGGTAAAACAGAGTTACTAAAAGAGTTAGCCCATGGAATTTCAAGAAATCATCCAGAAGCACACTTAATGGTACTTTTAATAGATGAAAGACCTGAAGAGGTAACTGATATGCAAAGATCTGTAAAGGGTGAAGTTTATTCATCTACTTTTGATTTACCTGCTCATAACCATGTAAGAGTTGCTGAAATTGTTATTGAAAAAGCAAAAAGACTTGTGGAGATGAAAAAAGATGTAGTTATTTTACTAGACTCTATCACAAGATTAGCCCGAGCATACAATACAGTAACACCATCATCTGGAAAAGTACTTTCAGGTGGAGTTGATGCAAATGCTTTACATAAACCAAAAAGATTTTTTGGAGCTGCTAGAAATATTGAAGAGGGTGGAAGTTTAACTATTATATCTACTGCTCTTATTGAAACTGGTTCAAAAATGGATGAAGTTATTTTTGAAGAGTTCAAAGGAACTGGTAACTCAGAGGTAGTATTAAGTAGGGATGCTGCAAACAAAAGAGTTTACCCAGCTGTTGATATTATTAAATCAGGTACTAGAAAAGAAGAGTTACTTCTTACTCCTGAAATCTTACAAAAAACATGGATTTTAAGAAATGCTATAGCTTCAATGGATGAAGTTGAAGCTTTAAAATTCTTATACTCAAAAATGCAAAAAACTAAAAACAATGAAGAGTTTTTTGCTGGAATGAATGAATAATCTACTATAAAGCAAAAGAAATGAATAAGCTTATAAATTATTCATTTCTTTTAATCTCTACAAATTTCCCTAACTCTTCAATTTAATCAGATAATCTTTTTTTACTAATGATTTTATATAAAAATTTATGTTAAAATAATCCCTTATTATTAAAAAGGTAAAAATTGAGAGTAGGCGTATTTGATTCAGGAATTGGTGGATTAACTGTTGTTAAATCACTTCTTGAGTATAAACTTTTTGAAGAGATTATATATTATGGTGACACAGCACGTGTACCTTATGGTGGAAAAGACAAAAATACAATTATAAGATACTCACTTGAAGCCTTAGAGTTTTTTAAAAACTTCGAAATTGATATGTTAATTGTAGCTTGTAATACAGCTTCAGCTTTTGCAATAAGTGAGCTAAAAGAGGTTACAGATATACCAATAGTTGGTGTAATAAAACCAGGGGTTTTAGCCTTAAAACAAAAAGATATTGATAAAAATTCAAATATTTTAGTAATTGCAACAAAGGGTACAATTTTTTCAAATAGATATCAAGATGAGCTTAGAATTGAGGGATATAAAAATATAACTTCAATTCAGACAGGACTTTTAGTTCCTATTGTTGAAGAGGGAATTTTTGAAGGTCCTGTTTTAAACTCTACTTTTGATTACTATTTTAAAGATATTAAAAATATAGATGCAGTTATTTTAGGTTGTACCCATTTTCCTTTGATACAAAATGAGATTTCAAAATATTTAGGAAATTGCAAAACTATTCACTCAGGGGAAGCAATTGTTCAGTTTTTAAAAGATGAACATAAATGTGATAAAAATTTTGATAAAACAAAGGTTTCATTTTTTGCCTCTTCTAATCCAGAAGGGCTTAAAGATGTAGCTAAAAATTGGCTAGGAGATTTAATTTAATGGTAGAAGATAAAAAAGTTTTAGCCTTAAAGTACAGACCACGTAGGTTTGAAGATTTAGTAGGGCAGGGAACTGTTTCACAAACACTATCACTAGCACTTGATTCAAATAGATTATCCCATGCTTATTTGTTTTCAGGATTAAGAGGAAGTGGTAAAACATCAACTGCAAGAATTATGGCAAAAGCACTTTTATGCTCAAACGGCCCTACATCAAGACCTTGTGAGGTTTGTGAAAATTGTAAAAGTGCAAATACAAATAGACACCTTGATATTATTGAAATGGATGCAGCTTCAAATCGTGGTATTGATGATATAAAAGATTTAATTGAGCATACTAAATATAAACCAAGTAGTGCTAGATTTAAAGTCTTTATAATAGATGAGGTTCATATGCTTACAACTCAAGCATTTAATGCCTTATTAAAAACACTTGAAGAACCTCCTGGATTTGTAAAATTTATATTAGCAACCACTGACCCACTGAAACTTCCAGCAACAATTCTTTCTCGTACACAACACTTTAGATTTAAAAAAATCTCTTCAAAAGATGTAATTCATCATTTAACTCATATTTTAAATGAAGAGAAAGTAGAGTTTGAAACTGAAGCTTTAAATATTTTAAGTAGAAGTGGACAGGGAAGTTTAAGGGATACTTTAACTTTACTTGACCAAGCTATAATTTTTGCTAAGGGTAAGGTTACTACAAGT
Organism: Arcobacter sp.; assembly: GCA_965662175.1. Classification (GTDB taxonomy): domain Bacteria; phylum Campylobacterota; class Campylobacteria; order Campylobacterales; family Arcobacteraceae; genus Arcobacter. The sequence goes on from CBFIGT010000031.1 coordinate 8,742, forward strand.
GCTGTTGTAGATATGTTAGGGCTTATTGACCCTGAATTTTTAGATAAGATTTTTGATACTATTTTATCAAGTGGAGATATTAATCAAATTATTGAATCTCTTGAAGAGTATGAGGCTGCTTCTGTTTGTGATGAAATGACAATTTATCTTAAAAATAAAATGCTTTATGAAAAAGACCCAAAATTTAATATATTTTTATTTGATAGATTTTTTAGAATATTAGGTGATGCAAAACATCTTTTATCTTTAAATTCAGACTCAACTTTTGTGCTTATTTTAACTCTATCTAAGATGATTGAAGCAACTAATTTAAAAACAATTGATGAATTAATTGATGAGGTTCAATCAAGTGAAATAAGTGAAACAAGTAAAGCTCACCATGCTAAAATGACAAGTGCTATTAATTCTCAAGTTGTAGTTGAACATGCAAAAGAGGAGATTAAATCACATTCTTTAGAGCAGGCAAAAGAGCAGATTGTAAATGAAGAGCCTGTTTCTGTTGTAGTGCCAACTCCTGAGCCTATAATAGAAAAAAAAGTTGATAAAAGTGTAGAGCTTTATAGTGAATTAACAAAAAAAGTTTATGAACGAAATTATGATTTAGGATTATGTTTTGAGAAAAACTTTATTTTTAATGGTTTTAAAGATAATATTTTAAATATTATCTCTTATGCAAAAGATGATGATAGAAAATTTTTATTTAAATATTTTGGAATTATAAAAACATTTGCAAGGGATGTTTTTGGAGTTAATATTGAATTAGAGTTTTCAAAGGCTGAAGAAAAAGTAGAAGAGAAAGCTATTGTTGAAGCAATAGAAGAAAAAAAAAACTATGAAGATGATGTAAATTTAGATATTGAAGAAGAAAATTTAGAGTTTGGTTCTATGCTTGAAGATATTGAGATGGGTGGTGGATGTGTAGCTGATATGCATAATAATAAAGAAGCTAAACCCTCACAAAGAGAACTTCAAATGGAAGATATTTTAAATTCTCCTATGCTAAATAAGGCAAAAGAGCTTTTCGATGTGAAGAAAATAACAGTAAAAACAAAAATTTAATAGGAGAAAAAGTGATAAAAACTATAAGTCTTGCAACTTTACTTTTAACATCAACAATAGCATTAAATGCAAATAATATTGATGAAAGTATAATTGATTATGAAAAGAATAAGTTTTCAAACAATAGTAGAGTTGAAATAAAAAATATAGAGATTAATACAAAAGTAAAAGTACCAGTTGAAAATTGGTATGGTTATATTATTGATATAAGTGCAATTGTTCAAAATAAAAATATCAAAGGTAAAGATATAATCTTTTCAAATGGTACAGTTGTTTCTCCTGATTTGATTGATTTAAAAACAGGAAAGTCCTTAAGAGCTTTATTACAACCAAAATTAACTGATATTTATTATAATAAAAAACATTTAATAGCAGGTAATGAAAATGCTAAAGATAAGATTGTGATTTTTTCAGACCCTTTATGTCCATTTTGTATAGATTATGTTCCTGAGGTTATAAAACATGTTAATAAAAATAGAGACTCTATAGCACTTTATTATTATCATTTTCCCTTATTAAAACTTCATCCAGCTGCTAATACTTTAACAAAACTAATGGAAATAGGAAAAGAAAAAGGTATTGAAAATATTGAATTAAAAGTCTATGGAACAGATTGGGAAGAGTATTTTAAAAGTGATTCAAATGATGAAAAACTAATTTTAAAAACATTTAATAAACTGTTTAAACTTGAGATTACTCTTGAAGAGCTTAATTCAGAAAAAGTTACAAAGGTTTTAGAAGATGATATCTCTATGGGAGATGATTTATTAGTAAAAGGTACACCTACAATTTTTATAAATGGTGAAAAAGATAACACAAGATTAAAATATGAGAGTTTAGGAAATAATTAATGAAAAAATTAGTAATAGCAACAAGAAAAAGTCAATTGGCACTTTGGCAAAGTGAATATATTAAAGCTGAGTTAAAAAAATTCTATCCAAAAATGGAAATAGTTCTTGAAGAGTTTTCAACTAAAGGAGATAAAATATTAGATGTTCCTTTAGCAAAAATAGGAGGAAAGGGTCTTTTTACAAAAGAGCTTGAAGTTGCTATGTTAGAGGGTGTTGCTCACTTAGCTGTACATAGCTTAAAAGATGTTCCTACACAGTTTGAAGATGGTTTACAGCTTGCTGCTGTTTCTAAAAGATTTGATGCAAGGGATGCTTTTTTAAGTGATAAATATAAAAACCTAAAAGATTTACCTGAGGGTGCTGTTATAGGTACTACTAGTTTAAGAAGAAGAATGGAGCTTAAAATTTTAAGACCTGATATTAAACTAAAAGATTTAAGAGGTAATATTAATACTAGAATTGCAAAACTAAAAGCTGGTGAATATGATGCAATTATTTTAGCAGCAACAGGTGTTCAAAAGTTAGGAATTGAGGGAGAGGTTAAGTATTTTAAACCTATGTCTATAGATGATATGATTCCATCTATGGGACAAGCAATTTTAGGAATAGAGACTACAAATGATAAGAGAATTATAGATATTGTTTCTGTTTTAAATGATGATAATGCTTTTATTGAAGCAACAATTGAGAGGAATTTTGTTGATACTTTACAAGGTGGTTGTCAAGTTCCTATTGGAATTAAAGCCACAATTACAGATGAAAACTCTATTAGAGTTCAAGCAATTGTAGGAATGCCTGATGGTAGTGAATATATTGAAGAGGATATTACAGCTGATATTGATGATTATGAAACTATAGGTCAGAGTTTGGCTCAAGAGTTTATTGACCAAGGTGCTAAAGAGTTACTTGAAAGAGCTGAAAAAGTAGCTTTTAAATAAATTTAAAAAAAGGGGAATAAAATGAGAATAAATGTTGAAGATAGTTTATTTTGTTTAGTTGATGTTCAAGAAAGACTTTATCCGTATATGACAAATAAAGATGAGACTGAAAAAAATCTTTTAACTTTGGTAAAAGGTTTAAAACTTCATAAAGTTCCATTTATTGTAAATGAACAATATAAAAAAGGTATTGGTGAAACTATTCCAAGTTTAAGAGAGTTAGTTGATTCTTATCCACATTTTGAAAAGACTACTTTCTCTTGTTATAAAAATGATGAAACAATTGATGCAATTAAATCATTAAATAAAAAAAATGTAATAGTTGCTGGAATTGAAACTCATGTTTGTGTTTTACAAACTTGTATTGATTTACTTGAAGATGGATTTAATGTGGTTTTAGTAACTGATTGTTGTACTTCAAGAAAACAAAAAGATACAGATATGGCAATAACAAGATTAGTTCAAGCGGGAGTTATTCCAACTACTTATGAATCACTTCTATTTGAGTTAACAGTAAATGCTAAACATCCTAATTTTAAAGGAATTTCTAGTTTAGTAAAATAGACTAGATAAAATATTTATGAAAAAGATTTTATTATTATGCTTATTTGTTAGTTTTTTATTTAGCTCTTCCATAAAAGAGCTAAGTAATATGGATGAAATAGAAGAGAATAGGCTTACTTTTTTGATGTTTAGTACCTCATACTGTCCATGGTGTGTTAGACAAACTAATACTTTAGAAAAAATTCAAAAAAAAAGAGAAGAGATACAAATTTTTAAAGTAAAAGATGATAGTAAAATCTATAAAGAACTATTAGAAAAATATCCTTTTGTAATAGAGTTTTATCCAACTTCATATTTAGTTAATAAAAACAATGGAGAGCTTGAAATAAACTATGAGTTTCAAGGCTATCAAAAAGAGAAAAATATTTTGGAAGTTATTGATAATAAAGATAACTACTAAATATCTTTATTACCAATTTATCTCTTTTTTACCCAAAGATTTTAATATTTCATTTGTTTTAGAAAAGTGTTTACAGCCAAAAAATCCCCTATAAGATGAGAGTGGACTTGGATGAGGTGCTGTTAAAATATGATGTTTATGCTCATCAATTAGCTTTACTTTTTTAATAGCAGGTGCTCCCCAAAGTATAAATATAATATCTTCACAATTTTTTGATATATATTTGATTATATTATCTGTAAATATTTCCCAACCTAATTTATGGTGAGATTTTGGTTTTCCTTCTTCTACTGTTAATATGGTATTTAAAAGTAAAACTCCATCTTCTGCCCAAGGAGTTAAATCTCCATCTAAACAGCTTGAATCTTTAGTTAAATCATCTTTGATTTCTTTTAAAATATTTACCATAGAGGGTGGATTTTTAATCTCTTTTGGAGTTGAAAAAGCTAAACCTTGGGCTTGGCCAAATCCATGATAAGGATCTTGTCCTAAAATTACTACTTTTAGATTATTTATTGGAGTTTTAAAAAAAGCAGTGAAAATCTTATCTTTTGGAGGAAAGATAGTAGCTTTTTCATATCTACTATCAATCTCTTTTATTAAACTTTTGTAGTAATCTTTTTTTTTCTCTTCTTCAATTAGCTCTTCCCAGCTTTTCATTTTTTAAAAACTCTCCCATTCATCATCATCTGTATTGGCTGTAAATGTTTTTTTAGGAGTCTCTATTTTCTCATTTTTCTCTACTTTTTCAATTTTTCCTACTTTTGTAGAGGCTTCTTTTTTAATAGAAGAGTTTGAAACAAGTGTTTTTTTAGGTGCATGATATTGCTCTTTTGGTTTTACAACACTTGTGCCAATATCTAAAACTTCAGCTTTTATATCATCTTTACCATCAAATTTTTTCTCATTTGCATTTTTTAGAATAATTTTTGCAATTGTTTCAGTTTGTACTGCAATTTCATTTGTTTGTGTGGCAACTGAAGCATTCTCTTGTGTTTTTTTATCTAAGGCATTAATAGTGTCATTGATTTGAATAATACCAATCTCTTGCTCTTTACTCTCAGTTGTAACCTCAGAGATAAGCTGAATAGTTTCTGTAACTTTTGTATTTAAACCTGTATAGCCACTAATCATATTATCAGCAATATTTTTCCCCTCATTGGCTTTTGTTGTGGCATTTTGAACTAAGTTTTTAATCTCTTTAGCAGCCTCAGCACTTCTTGAAGCTAGATTTCTAACCTCTTGGGCAACTACAGCGAAACCTTTTCCAGCTTCACCTGCTGTTGCTGCTTCAACTGCTGCATTTAAGCTTAGAATATTTGTTTGGAATGCTATTTGATCAATTACTGTAATAGCTTCATTAATAGCATTAACTTGATTATCAATCTCTTCCATAGCTTGTGTAGTTTTAGAGGCTAGTGTTTCTCCCTCTTTTGCTGAACTATTTAGCTCTTGTGCTAAAGTTGACATTCTATGAATTTTATTACTGCTTGATTTGATAATTGATGTTATTTCATCAACAGCTGCTGCTGTTTCTTCTAAAGATGCAGCTGCAAAATTTGATGATTTATTTAAATTGTTAACATTAGCTGAAAGGGTTGAAGCAAAGTTTTGTAGAGTTAGACCATTCTTTTTATCTTCCGATAAAATTTGTGTAATACCCATAGCAACTCTATTTAAGTTTTCAGCCATTTCACCTTTTGCATTTACTTTTGAGGTGAAGTCATAATTTGTATAATCATTTAGTGCTTTTAAAATCGGATTAATATTTGATGAAATTTTATTTTCTAAGTGGTCCATCATACTATTAATAATATCTTTCAAAGCTTGAATATTTTCATCAGTAGTATTAGCATTAACTCTTTGTGTTAAATCACCTTTGCTAACGCTATTTGCTATATTAATTGTATTATCAATAACCTCTTTATTGTTTTTATTAATCTCTTGTAATTTTACTAAATTCTCTTCTGATTCTATTTGTAGTTTATTTGCTTTTAAATATTGTGAAACAGATGAATAAATTGCAATTGTAATAATTACAACTTCAGCTGCAAATAATATAATATGTAAAAAAGCAATTCCCCAGCTACAACCATTTGCAAAAGCTAAAACTTCAGTACCCATTAGTGTGAAGTTATTTAATTGCATATATGTAAAAAGAAGATGATATACAGCTGCTACTACAGTTGCTGAAAGTATTGCTGTTATATCTTTATATCTAATAAGAGCGGCAACAAGAATAAAAAATCCAAAGTGAAACTCAATCATACCCATTTGTTGTGTAATTATAATAGCTGGATAAATCATTAAAACCATACCAAAGATTATTCTTGATATAAAAGTTCCTTTGAAAAACATATAAGCTAAAAAAGATACACCTAATAAAATACCTCCACCTATGATACCTAAGGTAAAAGTTTTATAAGTAATAGATGTCAAACCAGCTACAACTATAAAATTGATTATAGATATTATAAGCATATTTTTATCAGCTGATATAAAATCCTCATGAAATCTTTCTTTGATTTTTGGTGACATATTTTTATTTAAAGTTGGAAATAATAACTCTAACATTTATTTTCCTTTTTCGATTTTATTTAACTCATTTGCAATTAAATCTATTGCAAAAGGTTTTGTAGTATAAATATATTTTTGGACAAAAAGATTATTTTCTTTTTCCAAGAAATATAAGAATCCCGAATGTTCAATATCGTTCTTATCAAACAAAGCTTTGGCATATTTTACATTAAGTTTACTTATAGTTTTGGTTATGTTTTCCTTATCTAAATAAACTCCTTTAAAATCTGGGTGAAAGACTTTTACAAAAAGTTCTACATTTTCAGGGGGCGTATCTTCTTGAAGATTTACAAAATAAAAGCTAAATTTTGTTTTATCTAATTTTTCATAAATTTCACTTATTTCATTAAGTGCCGGAGGACAGATTGTTGTACAGCCCACAAAACCAAAATATAAAAGAACATAATTTTTTTCTTCCTTTTGCAAAAAGTCAAAATTTGTAATAATCTCTTTTTCAATTTTTCCAGCTTTATTTTCAGAATAAATACTTGGTATACTTATTATAAAAAGCGTTGAAAAAGTTATTAATATTAGTAAAGAACCAAAAATTAATTTATTTTTTGACAAAAAGAATCCTAGTAATTGTTTAAAAAAGAGTATAGTAAAGTTTATTAAAAAAGAGTTAGAGGAAATTATTAATAAAGGTCTTAAAAATAAGACCTCTATTTATTTGTAGATAGGAGATAAAATTAATCCATAGTTCCAGCTGGAACGTGAACATTACCTTCCATAATAATTCTAGCACTTCTACTCATTGTAGCTTTATCAACGATAAATTTACCATCATTATTTTGAATAACCGCACCAACTTTTAATGTTCCTGATGGATGACCAAACTCAACAGCAGTTTTTTCACCACCGCCTGCAGCTATATTTACTAAAGTTCCAGGAATACAAGCAGCAACACCAATAGCAACTGAAGCTGTTCCCATCATCGCATGGTGTAGTTTTTGCATTGATAAAGCACGTACATGTAAATCAATCTCAGAGGCTTTTACCTCTTTTCCACTTGAAGTTGTAAAATCACTTGGAGGAGCAACAAATGCAATTTTTGGTGTATGTTGTCTTGTCTCAGCCTCTTTTAAATCAGAGATTAGTCCCATTTTTAATGCAGCATAAGATCTAATTGTTTCAAATCTAGCTAAGGCTTCAGTATCACTATTGATATCAACTTGAAGTTCAGTTCCTTTGTATCCAATATCACTTGCATTTACAAAACAAGTAGGAATTCCTGCTGTTATCATAGTAGCTTTAAATGTACCAATTCCAGGAACCTCTAAATCATCTACTAAGTTTCCTGTAGGAAATAGCTCTTCACTTGGATCAACAGGCTCAGCAAACTCTAAAACAATCTCTTCAGCTGGAAATGCAACACCATCAATATAATAATCACCCATCTCTTTTACTATTCCATTTTCCATAGTCACATAACAGAAAATAGTTTTTTTGATATTTGCTTGCCAAATTCTTACACAACATACACCATTTTCAGGAACATTATCAACTAATCCCTCTTTTATAGCAAAAGGACCAACAGCTGAACTTAAGTTTCCACAGTTTCCACTCATATCAACAAAATCTTTATCAATTGCAACTTGGCAAAAGTAATAATCTACATCATGATTTGGAACATCTGATTTTCCTACTAAAATAGCTTTAGAAGTACTTGAAGTAGCTCCTCCCATACCATCCATTTGTTGTTTATAAATATCAGGGCTTCCTACTATTCTTTGAAGTAGTTTATCTCTTTTTCTTGGATCTTCTTGAGCCTCTTTTGGTAAATCAGCAATATTAAAGAAAGTACCTTTTGAAGTACCACCTCTCATATATGTAGCTTTTACTTTAAATTGTGGTTGATAAGACATTTTTTTCCTTTTTTGTAAATTCTTACTAAAAAACCATTTTTTGATTTTCTAGAAAAAATTTAGTTTTATTCCCAAGCTTTAAGCTTGGGAATAAGGAACTAAAAATTAAAAGAGATTATTTACCCTCAGCAATAACATCTTTAGCGAATTTTTGTAAAATTCCACCGTTTTTATAAACATCAACTTCAGCTGAAGTATCTAATCTACATAAAACATCGAACTTAACAACTTCACCATTTGCTCTAGTCATAACAACAGTTAAGTCACATCTAGGAGTAATATCACCTTCGATATCGAAAGTTTCACTTCCATCAATAGCATAAGTATGTCTAGTTTCACCCTCTTTAAATTGTAATGGTAATACACCCATTCCAACAAGATTTGTTCTGTGAATTCTTTCAATAGATTCAGCAATTAAAACTTCAACACCTGCAAGTCTAACACCTTTAGCAGCCCAGTCTCTAGAAGACCCTTGACCATAGTTAGTACCAGCTACAATGATAAGTGGTTGTTTTCTTTGAGTATAAGTCTCAATAGCTTCCCACATTCTAGACTCAGTACCCTCAGGCATGATTTTAGTTAAACTTCCTTGTTTAACTGTTCCATCTTCATTTTTAACCATTTCATTATATAGTTTTGGATTAGCTAAAGTTGCTCTGCTAGCTGTATGATGATCCCCTCTATGTGTTGCATAAGAGTTTAAATCTTCAACAGGTAATCCCATTTTTAAACAATATTCACCAGATGCACTTGTTGGTAAAATCGCATTAGAAGGCGATAAGTGGTCTGTTGTAATATTATCAGGGAATACACCTAATGGTCTCATACCTTTAAGTGCTGGCATTTGCATATATTCATCTTCCCAATAAGGAGGTTTATTGATATATGTTGAATTTGTATTCCATTTATAGAATGGGTCAATTTTAACATTATCTAATAATTCTCTTTTGAACATTGGCTCATAAATGTCATTGTACATTTCAGGTCTTACACATGATTTTTCAACAGCATTGATTTCAGCATCTGATGGCCATAAATCTTTTAATCTAATATCATTTCCATCTTTATCTTTACCAAGTACATCATTTTCAATATCAAATCTAATAGTACCTGCTAATGCATAAGCAATAACAAGTGCGGGTGAAGCCAAAAATGCTTCTTTTACATATGGGTGGATTCTTCCATCAAAGTTTCTGTTTCCAGATAATACAGCTGTTGTATAAATATCTCTATCTACAACTTCTTTTTGGATAACTGGGTCTAAAGCACCTGACATACCATTACAAGTAGTACATGCAAATCCAACAACACCAAATCCTAGTTTTTCCATTTCAGGTAATAATCCAGCCTCTTTTAAATAAACTTCAATTACTTTAGAACCAGGTGCTAAAGAAGATTTAACCCATGGTTTTCTTTTTAATCCAAGCTCATTTGCTTTTTTAGCTAAAAGTCCTGCTGCAATTACGTTTCTTGGGTTTGAAGTATTTGTACAAGATGTAATAGCTGCAATTAAGATACCACCATCTGGAATTAAATCACCCTCTTGTGTCCAATCTTTTACAATACCTTCAGCTTTTAAAGTTGAAGTTGGTACTAATTTATGAGGTTTAGAAGGACCTGCTAATGATCTTGTAACTTTTGATAAATCAAACTCAATTGTTCTAGCATAAGTAGCTTTTTCAAATTGATCAGCCCATAAACCATTTGCTTTTGCATAAGCTTCAACTAATTTAACTTGAGCAGCATCTCTACCTGTTACAGTTAAGTAATCAATAGTTTGAGAATCAATAGCGAACATACCAGCACTTGCACCATATTCAGGAGTCATATTAGCAATAGTAGCTCTATCACCTAAGTTAAGGTATTTAATCCCTTCTCCAAAGAACTCTAAGTATGCAGAGATAACATTGTTTTCTCTTAAGAATGAAGTCATAGCTAATGCAATATCAGTTGCTGTAATTCCCTCAGATCTAACACCTGTGATTTCAACACCAATAATTTCAGGAACCCTCATATAAGATGGGTTTCCAAGCATTACATTTTCAGCTTCTAATCCACCAACACCAACAGCGATTACACCAAGTGCATCTACGTGAGGAGTATGTGAGTCAGTACCAACTAATGTATCAGGAGATGCAACACCATCATTTAAGTGTACAACTGGAGACATTTTTTCTAAGTTGATTTGGTGCATAATACCATTTCCTGGAGGGATAACATCAACGTTGTTAAATGCTTCTTTAGGCCAGTTAATAAAGTGGAATCTATCTGCATTTCTTCTATCTTCAATATCTCTATTTTTTTGGAATGCATCTGGATCATATCCACCACACTCAACAGCTAATGAGTGGTCAACGATTAACTGAGTAGGAACAACTGGGTTAACTTTATCAGGGTTTCCACCTTTTGAAGCAACTGCTTCTCTTAATCCTGCAAGGTCAACAAATGCTGTAAGACCAAGGATATCGTGACAGATAACTCTTGAAGGGAACCAAGGGAAATCTTTGTCTGTTCTTTTTTCAATTAATTGAACAAGTGAATCTTTTAAATCTGCACTAGGACATTTTCTAATTAAGTTTTCTGCTAATACTCTTGAAGTATAGTTAAGTTTTTCAAATGAACCAGGAGTGATTTCTTCAACTGCTGCTTTTACATCATAAAATTTAACACCATCTATACCATCAAGGTCTTTAAGATATTTTTCGTTTGTCATATTTATACCTATTTTAATTTTTTTAGTTTAATTTATTTTGTCTATAAAAAATAAAAGCCATCAAAAAACTTGATGGCTTTTAAAGTCTTAAATAATCTATGATTATTCTCTTTCTTCTATAGGAACATATTTTAAATCTTCTGGTCCTGTATAAGTCGCAGATGGTCTAATAATTTTTCCGTCTTCTCTTTGCTCAATAGCATGTGCTCCCCATCCAGTAACTCTAGAGATAATGAATATTGGAGTAAACATATCTGTTGGAATTCCCATTTGGTTGTATGAAACTGCAGAGAACCAGTCAAGGTTAGGGAACATTTTTTTGTTGTCCCACATGATTGTTTCAATTCTTTCAGCAACGTCATACATTAAAGTATTATTGTTTTCTTTAGATAAGTCTTCAGCAACTTTTTTAATTACTACGTTTCTTGGATCACATGAAGTATAAACAGGGTGACCAAATCCGATAATAATCTCTTTTCTAGCCATTCTTTCTAAGATGTCTTTTTCTGCTTCATCAGCTGAAGAGTATCTTTCTTGAATATAGAATGCAACTTCATTAGCTCCACCATGTTTAGGACCTCTTAATGCTCCAATTGCTCCAGTGATACAAGAGAACATATCTGAATTAGTTCCAGAGATAACTCTTGAAGTAAATGTTGATGCATTAAATTCGTGCTCAGCATATAAAATTAAAGATGTGTGCATAGCTCTAACCCAAGATTCTCTTGGTTTTTCACCATGTAATAAATGTAAGAAGTGACCACCTACTGTTTCATCATCAGTTACAACATCAATTCTTTTTCCATTATATGCATAGTGGTACCAGTAACATAACATAGAACCAAAACAAGCCATTAATTTATCTACGATATTTTGAGCTTCTTCTTTTGGATGAGCTTCATCTTCAGACATAATTGCTCCAAGAACTGAACAACCAGTTCTCATAACATCCATAGGATGAGCAGTTTTTGGTAGTTGTTCTAAAGCAACTTTAACACCTTCTGGTAAATCTCTCATCCCTTTTAGTTTTTCTTTATACGCTTTTAACTCTTTTTTATTAGGTAGCTTTTCATGTACTATTAAATATGCAATTTCTTCGAACTCTGAATTATCAGCAAACTCTAAAATATCGTACCCTCTATAGTGTAGATCATTTCCTGTTTTACCAACGGTACAGATTGCAGTATTACCTGCTGCATGTCCTGATAATGCAGCAGATTTTTTTG
>CBFIGT010000032.1:0-20637 GCA_965662175.1 Arcobacter sp.
TCATCTTCACTATCAACACCACCAAATGCATGAACATAAGTGTCGCTTGGAGTTGGGAAATCTTCAACTTGTTGTGCAACAGTTGACCATATTGCTATAAGAATGAAAAATACAACTGAAGGAAGAAGTATTTTTTTTAAAAGCTCTTGTCTCATTTTTTACCTTTTATTTTAGCTTGAGTGATTACTCATGTTAATACTTGGACTTTATAAGAAGTAGGAAGGGTAGGTCCAAGTATTAAAATCAATAATCAAACAAAGTGGCAAGACCACTTCGTTTGATATGATTATTATTTAGTTACATATTTTGGATCAGCACAACCTGCTGGTCCATAATGACACTCATATTTTGGTTGAGCAGTTGTAACTTTCCAGTTATTAACTTTCATTAATTCTTCTTTTGATACAAGTGAGTTTTGAACTTTAAAGTCAAAGATATAATCAACAGCTTTGTTTGGATCCCAAACTTTACCATCTAAGAATTTATTATACTCATCAACACCATCTTTTTTCCAAGCACTTGGAGGTAATTTATAATCAACTTCTTTTGCAACTTCAGCAAAAAGATCAGGTCTATATACTTTTTCAATAAGTGCTTTCATATCAACAGGTTTATCAAGTTGTCCCCATCTATACATTTGAGTAACAAACCACATTCCATGTGAATAGAATGGATATGATGCATAGTTATTTGCAAATACGTTAAACATTGGATTTGCTGAATCTACACCTTTATTATAAAGGAAAGTTCCGCTCATTGATTTTCTTAAAACATTTTTCGGAGCTTTAACATAATTGTTTTGTGCTAAGTAACCAATAGCTTCTTCTCTATTTTCCCAAGATGAATCAAGCCATTTTTGAGCTTTTATAACAGCTCTCATAACTGCTTTTGTTGTTTCTGGATTTTTTTCAACAAAATCTGCACGTGCTTGTAATACTTTTTCAGGATTATTATTCCAAATATCATAATTTGTAACTAAAGCTGAACCAGCACCTTTAAGTACAATTCTTGAATTCCAAGGCTCACCAACACAATACCCTTCTATATTTCCAGCAATTAAGTTTGATGGCATTGTTGGTGGTGGGAAAGGTTTAATTGTACAATCTTCATCTGGCTTAATACCACTTGCTGCCATCCAATATCTTAACTCATAGTTATGAGTTGAAACTGGGTGTACCATACCAAAGTTAAGTGGTGCATAGTTTGAACCCTCTTTAGTTCTTTTTGCATCAATATACTTTTTTAAAGATTCAGCAGAAACAGGTCTTTCGTCTTTATTTAAACCATATTTTTCCATCTCTTCAATAATTTTATTACCATATGTGATTGCGTTTCCATTAAAATCTAATGATAATAAAGCTTGTAAATGTGCATCACCATTGATACCAAGTGTTGCAGCAATTGGCATACCAGCTAGTGCGTGAGAAAAATCATATTCACCAGAAATTACTTTTTGTTGAATACCTGGCCATCCACCACCTTCTTTTGCAACGTGAACATCAAGACCTTCAGCCTCAAAGAAACCTTTTTCTTTTGCAATTACTAATGGAGCACAATCAGTTAATGCAATGAAACCAATTTTTAACTTTGTCTTTTCTGGAGCTGCTAATAAAGATCCTCGGGGCAAGCCCTTTCACGCTTAACGCGTAAAACTTTTAGCCATCTTGACGATGATGCTAAAAGCGAGGTATTCAAATCACATATTCATATTTAACTGTCCTTGATATATCTTATTATATGTTTTCCCTTGATTCTTTACATATTTTCTTATTATTTCTTCATTTGCATATTGTCCTACTGTATTCCCATAAAACCCACTTGTCCACAACGAACCTCCCCACAACTCTTTTTTTATCTCTGGGTGTCTCTTGAATATCTCTCTTGCTGTTATACTTTTTATTATTGTTACTATTTTTGTCAGACTTAATATTGGTACACTTTGTACTAGAAAATGTACATGATCTTCATCATTCCCTATTTCTATAAAATTTATCTCATATCTGCAGCTTATCTCTTCACATATTTCTTTTAATGTGACATCTACTATTTCATCAAATACTTTTTTTCTATATTTTGCTGGAAATACCAAGTGGTATAAAAGAAGTGTTTTATTATGGCTTTTATATATATGTTCACTTTTCATGAATTCATTATATCTTTTTTCGACCCAAGGGTCGGGGTATTAACCCTTCCTTAGAATAAAGTTGAAGCAACAACTGATAATCCTAAACCAATTTTTAATACCTGTTTTAACATTTACTTTCCTTAAGTTTATTTTTCAAATCGATAAAAGTATTATAACAAGCATAATTCAAAAAGTATACACTCCAATTGTATATTTTTTATACAATTACAACTTATTTTTACATTAATTTATTTTTTTAAAAACTGCATAAATCTATTTAAATAGGGAAAGATTCCCTGATATAGCTATATAATGAATATTCTTATTTAAAAGAATAAAAATATTAGTGAATGTAATTTTTAAAAAAATGTATATTTTTTATACATTTTTTTAAAAAATTACTGTTTTTTTAATATATAATCATAAATACATTATATAAAGGAAAAAAATGGCAGGACTAAAAGACCTAAAAGGTCAAGGACACACAGCTACTCTATTTATGGCATTCTTATATTTCGATATGAGTTTTATGGTTTGGACTATGCTAGGACCACTAAGTACGGAAATCACTGAAGCATTAGCTTTAGGTGGACATATTATGACAGCAGGAGAAAAAGCTACACTATTATCTCTTCCTATTTTATCAGGTGCAATTTTAAGAGTTGTACTAGGTTTTGGTGTTGATAAAATTGGTGCAAAAATGACAGCATTAATTTCTCAAGCAATTGTTATTGCAGCTTTACTAACTGCATATTTACAAGGTAACGAGATTACTTATAATCAATTACTTGTTGTTGCATTAGGTCTTGGTTTTGCTGGAGCTTCATTTGCAGTTGCACTTCCACAAGCTGGTCAATGGTATCCACCAAAACTTCAAGGTGTTGTTTTAGGAATTGCAGGTGCTGGTAATATTGGTGTTGTAATTGACTTCTTATTTGCTCCTAAAATTGCTGAAATTTGGGGATGGGAATCTGTATTTGGTGTTGGTGCTGCAATGGCAATAGTTGTATTCTTTGCTTATTTATTTTTAGCAAAAGATGCACCTGAGTCAGTTTATAAAGCTAATCCAAAAAAACTAAAAGATTATGGAAAACTATTAAAAGATAAAGATACATGGTGGTTTTGTCTGTTTTATGCTGTTTCTTTTGGTGGATTTGTAGGTTTTGCTGGATATATGAAAGTTTATTTAATGAATACATATCAAGTTGATATGTCAGCTTTTGGTCTAGATGTATTAGATGAAGGAAATGTTAAAGTAATTGCTGGATATTTTGGAGCCTTATGTATTTTTGCAGGAGCTGTCTTAAGACCAGTTGGTGGGAATATTGCAGATAGAATTGGTGGAGTTAGGTCTTTATACTTTTTCTATGGAACAGTTGCACTATTAGCAATTGTAAATGCAACTGTTGCATTGCCATTTGGTGTAGCAATTTTTGTTCTTTTCTTAATCATGGCAAATCTTGGTATGGCAAATGGAGCAGTTTTCCAATTAGTTCCTCAAAGATTTGGTAAAGATATTGGTATAATGACAGGAATTGTAGGATGTGCTGGGGGTCTTGGAGGAACAGCATTAATTCAAACTCTTGGATGGTCAAAAGGTGTATTTGATGGATATACAGCTGGATTCTTAATCTTTGCACTTGTTGTTTTTGTGGCAATTTCTGGTATTAGTTTAGTTAAAACTAGATGGAGAACAACGTGGGGTGTAACTGCTGGTGGAAGAATTTAATATTTAAAGGTTAATAAATTGAGTAAAAGTAACATTAAAACTTCAGGATTTACACTTGCAAAGGGTAAAGAATTAACAGGTGATGATTTTTATGATGTAAAAGTAAAAGATAATCTTACTGTTGCTGTACTTTGTGATGGTGTAGGTTCTGCCCTTGCTGGAGCTGAGGCTGCAAAAAGAGTTACTACTCATTTAATTAACAATTTTAAAAACAAACCAAATGCCTGGAGTATTGAAAAATCAATTAAAGAGTTTGTAAAATCAATAAACTCTATCCTATATCAAGAATCAATAACTCAATATGAGAGACCTGAACTTGTAACAACTCTTACTATTGTTGTTATTGATGGAGATAGGCTACATGGTGCTAATGTTGGTGACAGTAGAATTTATATAAAAAGAGATAATAATTTAAAACAATTATCTTTTGACCACAATGAAGATGGTATGGATAATGTCTTATCCAATGCCATTGGTATCTCTCCTGAAGTCGAAATCTTTTATTTTGAAAATAATATCCAAAAAGATGATTCTATACTTTTATGTAGTGATGGTTTATACTCAATTATGAGTGAAGATATGCTTTCAAAGAATATGATAAATGGAGCAACATCTCTTGTAAAAAAAGCTAGTAAACTTATGGATGAAAATCTTCCCGATGATACAAGTGCTATAGTTATTGATATTTTAGATACAGATGAAGTCTCTAAGATGAAAAAACTTCCCCTCAATATCCCTGGAAAACTAAAAAAGGGTGATGAAATTGATGGTTATAAATTAACTTTTTCTTTAATCCAAAATGATAGAACTTGGGTTTGCCAAAAAGATGGAATAGAACATATAATAAAATTTGCACCAACAGAAGCTTTAGAAAACTCTGATATTTTAGACCTTTATGTAAAAGAGGTTTGGAATGCAAAAAGATTAAAAGCAGGTTTTTTCCCTAAAACCTATGTTCCTGAAGAGAGAAGTGCTAGATACTATCTTATGACAAAACTTGATGGAATCACTTTAAAACAATACTTGAAAAAAAGAACTTTATCTATTGAAGAATCTATAGTTTTAACAAAAACACTTTTGAGTATGGGACAATATTTATCAAAATTTGATTTAGTTCATGGTGATATCAAACCTGAAAATATTATTGTCATAGAACGTGATGGAAAAAGAATATTTAAAGTAATAGATTTTGGTTCAATTACAGAAATATACTCAATAAATAACAAAGCAGGAACACCCTCATATTTGGCACCTGAACGTTTTAAAGAGAGTTTTATAAATGAGCAAACAGAAATTTTCTCTATTGGGGTAACTTTATATCAAAGTTTAACCAATAAATATCCATATGGAGAGATTGAACCTTTTCAAAATCCTACTTTCAAACAAGCAAAATCTCCTAAAATATATAATAAAAATATTCCAGATTGGTTAGAGAGTGTTATTTTAAGGTCAATTGTAGTTGATGAAAACTTAAGATATGAAAACTATACAATAATGGATTATGAAATAGATAATCCAAATAAAGTAAAACCATTTTTTGACAAAAACACTCCCTTGCTTCAAAGGGATCCTCTAAAATTTTATAAATTTGGATTTTTCTTTTTACTTATATTAAATTTTATTATGTGGTTAAAACTTCAATAGCTGTATATTTTTTAAACAACATTGTAAGCCTTTAATAAGTGTGTTATAATATAATATTATAATACTTTTATTAGGAGTTTAACAGTTATGATAAAGTCAGTTTGTGGATATTGCGGTGTTGGTTGTGGCTTAGAGTATGATACATCTAGATTAATTGGAGATATTGCATATCCAACAAATGAAGGTTTAGTTTGTGCAAAAGGAGTTTCAGAATTAAATACAATTGAAACAAGCACTAGACTATTAAGACCAAAAGTTAGAAATAGCATATCAGATGAATTTAAAACTTTAGACTGGAATACTTCAATTAAATATATCACATCAAAAATCAAAAAAACTAATCCTGAAAACATATCATTTTATCTATCTGGACAACTTTTAACAGAAGACTACTATATTGCAAATAAACTAGCCAAAGGTTTTATTAAAACAAATAACTTAGACACAAACTCAAGAACTTGTATGGCAAGTGCTGTTTACGCATATAAAAAAGCATTTGGAATTGATTATGTACCGGTGAGAATAGAAGATATTAAACATACAGATTTACTTATAGTAGTTGGTGCAAATATCGCTGAAGCCCATGTTGTTTATTTTAATAAAATAAAAAAAGAGTTAAAAAGAGGTCTTAAGCTAATTGTAATTGACCCAAGATATACAGAAACTGCAAAATATGCAGATTTATATCTACCCATTAATGTAGGAACTGACATAGACTTCTTTAATCTTGTAGCAAAAAGATTAATTGATGATGGAAAAATTGATTTAGATTATATTGAAAAATATGTAAATAATTTTGAAACATTTAATAACAAATTTAAAAGAGTTGCCAAAACTAAGATGCTAAAAAGAACAGGTCTTTCTAAAGAGCAGTTTGAAGAGTTTATGAAAATATTTTATGAAAATGAAAATATAACAAGTGCTTGGACAATGGGTTTAAATCAAAGTGTTCAAGGTGTAGACAAAAATTTATCACTTATAAATATACATCTAATAACTGGAAAAATCAATAAAAAAGGAAATGGTCCTTTTTCACTTACAGGGCAACCAAATGCTATGGGAGGAAGAGAGGTAGGTGGATTGGCAACAACACTTGCTGTTCATTTAGACTATGAAAAGGAATCCATTGAAAAAGTTGAAGAGTTTTGGAAAACAAAAGGAATTCCTACAAAATCTGGATTAACTGCAACTGAGATAGTAAATGAAGCTTTAAAAGGAAATATTGAGATTTTAATTATTTGTCATACTGATCCAATTTATCACTTACCAAATAGACATAAAACAGAAAAGGCATTTAAAAAAATACCTTTAATTATTGAAATTAATGCTTATAATGATTCTCAAACTTCAAAATTTGCACATATTCAACTTCCTGCTGCTCCTTGGGGTGAAAAAGAAGGAACACAAACAAATATGGATAGAACAATTACTAGACAAGAAAAATTAACTAGAACTTCAATTGATTGTAAACCTGATTGGGAAATATTTAAACTTATTGCGCAAGAATTAGGTTTTAATAAAGAGTTTAATTATGATAATGTACATGATATTTTTAATGAATACAAAGAGATGACAAAACTAAGTGAAAATAAACATCTAAATATTTATGATATTGATAATCCAAAAGATTTATTTAATAGTGCTTTTGTTTGGGGAGAAAATCTATTTAAAGATAACCAGTATTTTACTCAAAACAAAAAAGCAAATCTATTTTTTGTAGAGAATAAAAAACTCTCAGAAGAGGTATCTGAAAAATATCCATTTATTTTAATCACAGGAAGAACTAGAGACCAATGGCATAGTGGAACAAAAACTGCCCATGTTGAAAAACTAAAAAAGTTTAAAGAGTTAGAATTTGTAGAAATAAATGAAAATGATGCCTTAAAATTAGAAATTGAGACAGGTGATTTTGTAGATATATCTACAAAAAGAGGAACCGTTTGTCTAAAAGCAATTGTTACAAAAGATATAAAAGAGAGTACAATTTTTATCCCTGTAACTGTAAAATCAATAAACTACTTAACTAATGATTTATTAGATCCCATCTCTAAAGAGCCTGATTATAATCATAGTGCAGCAACAATTATAAAACTCTACTAAAATGTAAAATCATCATAATCTGTATATTTTTTATACAGATTATGATGATTTTACATACTATTTAATGCTAAAATTTCTTTAATACTTTAAGGAATTCTATATGAGCATTAATAATACAACACCACTTGATAGTTTTATCAACCATAAATCAGAGACTAATATGCAATGTGGTAACTATTCAATTGATATACCAAAGCCTAAAGAGGGAGAACAATATAGATTCCATTTTGATGCAACTGCTTGTGTTGGTTGTCACTGTTGTGAAGTTGCTTGTAATGAACAAAATGGAAATAGCGCTGATATAAAATGGAGAAGAGTAGGTGAAACACAAAGTGGGATTTTTCCAAATGTTTCTAATCACTTTAACTCTATGTCTTGTAATCACTGTATTGATCCTGAGTGTTTAAAAGGCTGTCCTACTGAATCTTATATAAAATTTGATAATGGTATTGTATTTCATGATGATGATACTTGTATTGGTTGTCAATACTGTACTTGGAATTGTCCATATGAAGTTCCTGTATTTAATGAGGATAGAGGAATAGTTACAAAATGTCATATGTGTCATGAAAAACTAGATGTTGGACAAACACCAGCTTGTGTACAAGCTTGTCCTGCTGGTGCTATTGCAATTGAAATTGTAAATACTCAAGAGTGGTTAGATGAGGGAATGAATAAAGAAGGAATTGCTCCACATTTACCCGATACTGATATTACAAAACCAACAACTAGATATACAATAAATGAAGATGAAAAAAATGCAAAAGTAACTCCTGCTGATGCTCATATAATCAAAGCTAATCATCCTGAATGGCCTTTAGTGTTTATGACTGTTTTAACACAAATTTCATTTGGTGGTTTTGCAGCACTTACTCTTGGAGAGTTTGTAAATTTAATCGGATTTAATCTAGCTATGCCAAATATTTGGATGATGATAGCAATATTTTTACCAGCTGCAATTGGACTTCCTCTATCAGCACTTCATTTAGGACGTCCTATTTTAGCTCATACAGCTATGAAAAATATAAAAACTTCTTGGTTAAGTAGAGAAGCTTTAGCCTTAGGAGTTTATACTTTTGGATTAACACTTCTTATTGCAATATTCTATTTTGAAATTTCACAAGTATTTAGATTTATAGTCGAACTTGCTGTTTTAGGAGTTGGAATTTACGGTATTTATGCACAATCTATGATTTATAGAATTAAAGCTAGACCTTCATGGAATAAAAAAGAGACAACAAAAATATTTTTCTATGTTTCATATATAGGTTTACTTCTTGTTAGTTTTATATTGGTTTTAAATGAGTATTACTCAACGGCATCTGTATTATTACCATTTGCTCTATTTATTGCTTATTTTCAACTTGAAGAATCAAATAAACAAAATAGTTTTTATAAGAATTTAAAAGAAGATGATAAAAACTTTTATCAATTAAATAAGACAAAAACTTTATATGAGAAAAACTTTACAAAAGAGAATGACTTTAGAAAAAGGTCATTAATAATTGGTGGAATTGCTTTACCACTATTGGCTATGTTACTACTTGCTAGTTCAAATTACTCTAGCGTTGTGACGGTTTTAGTACTCTCTATTATAGTTTCATTTTCAAGTGAAATTATTTCAAGAGTATTATTTTATAAAACAGCAGTTGCACTTGGACTTGCTGGTAACTTTTTTGCGGGGAATCAAAGATGATAAATAAAATAAAAAACTTTCTAGGTGTAGATATAAAAAATGAAAAGTATTCATTAGTTGATGATGCAAAGTTTGGAAAAGTAGCAAAACAAAAAGCTCCTACTTCATGGGTTAGAAGTACTTGTGGATATTGTGGAGTTGGTTGTGGTTTATATATTGGGGTAAAAGAGGGAAAAGCTGTTTATACAAAAGGTGATCCAGCTCACCCTGTAAATATGGGAACACTTTGTCCAAAAGGTTTAAGTGAACATGATATGGTTCAAAGTGATAATAGACTTACAAAACCACTTATTAGAAAAAATGCTCAATTACAAGATTC
The DNA here is from genome assembly GCA_965662175.1 of Arcobacter sp. GTDB lineage: Bacteria > Campylobacterota > Campylobacteria > Campylobacterales > Arcobacteraceae > Arcobacter. The sequence goes on from CBFIGT010000032.1 coordinate 9,614, forward strand.
AACTTGGGAAGAAGTTTTTAAAACTACAAGTGATAGATTTAAAGCTATTCAAAATGAACATGGAAATCAAGCAATTGCTTGTATCTCAACTGGTCAGCTTTTAACTGAAGAGTTTTATACTTTAGGTAAATTTGTACAAATGGGACTTAAAACAAATAACTATGATGGTAATACAACACTTTGTATGGCAAGTGCTGTTATGGGTTATAAACAAACCTTTGGTAGTGATGGCCCAGTTGGGAGTTATGAAGATTTTTCATATGCAGATACTATTATGTTAATTGGTGCAAATATTGCTGATAATCATCCTATTTTAAAACTTCATATTGCAAAAAATCAAAAGATTACTGGTAAAAAACCAACTATTATCGTAATTGATCCAAGGTTTTCAAAAACAGCAAAAATGGCAGATATTTTTGTTCCTATAAAACCAAGAAGTGATTTGGCACTTATGAATGGACTTTGTCATATTATTTTAGAGCAAGGTTGGGAAGATGAGAAATTTATAAAAAGTAGAACTACTGGTTATAAAGAGTTTAGAAAACATATTATGGAAAATTATAAACCACAAGATGTAGCAAATATTACGGGTATTGATGTAAAAGATTTATACCAATTAGCTAAGGTTTATGCACAATCACCTGCTGCTATGAGTGCTTGGACTATGGGAGTAAATCAAAGCTCTATTGGAACAGATACTGTAAGTGCTATTTGTAACCTTGCTCTTATAACTGGAAATTTAGGAAGAAAAGGTGCAACAGCACTTTCTATCACAGGACAGTGTAATGCTATGGGTACAAGAGAAACAGGCTTTACCTCATCAATTCCAGGGTATAGAAACTTTGCAAACGCTTATGATAGAGAAGAGTATGCAACCATTGCAAATGTTCCCCTTGATGATGTTCCAACTGCACGAGGTTATTCTTATCCTCAAATAATTGATGCAATTGAAAGAGGCGAAATAAAAGCTTTATGGTTAGTTGCAACTAATCCTCTTGTATCATTTCCTGATCAAAAAAAGCTTAGACGAGCTCTGAGAAAACTTGATTTACTTGTAGTTCAAGATGCTTTTAAAAGTGAAACAGCTCAAATAGCTGATGTTGTTTTTTCTGCTGCTACATGGAGTGAAAAAGAGGGAACTTATACAAATAGTGAAAGAAGATGTAATTATGCTAAAAAAGCAGTTGAACCACTAGGAGATACAAAAAGTGATTTTGATATTATCTTAGAGTTTTCAAAATATTTTGGAGTAAAAGATAGTTTGTATCCTAATTGGAGTGAGCCTAGAGATGCTTTTAATGAATGGAAAAAATTAAGTGATGGAAGACTTTGTGATTATACTGGTATGACTTATGAATTAATTGAAGAGTTAGGTGGTATTCAATGGCCATGTAATAGTAAAAATCCAAAAGGAACACCAAGACTTTATAGTGAAGATATGCCTTGCCCAACAGCTGATGGTAAAGCAAATCTTTTAGCTCTTGATTGGTTACCTTTAAGTGAGTCTTGTAATACTAATTTCCCACTTATTTTAAATACAGGTAGAACAGTTGAACAATGGCATACAAGAACAAAAACAAAAACTATCTCTATTTTAAATGATTTAGCTCCAGAAGCTTGGATTGAGATAAACCCAAGTGATGCTAAAAAACTAGAAGTAAGTAGTGGTGATAGACTAGATATCTCATCAACTAGAGGAAAAATAAAAGATGTAATAGTAAGAGAGTCACAAAATGTTAGACCTGGCTCTATTTTTGTACCATTTCATTTTAATGAGCAATTAATAAATACAATCACAATAGCTGATTTTGATCCAAAATCTTTTGAGCCAAACTATAAACAGTGTGCAGTTCAACTTCATAGTAAAAAAGTTCCAAATGGAATAGTTGTAAAAGAGAGAGAAATAGTAGGTGAGTTAGAGCATATAGTAATCATGAATGAATCCATAAAACTAGATGATATTTTAATAAAAAATAAAATATCAGAATAATCATTTAACCTAATTCCAAAGCTCTTGCTTTGGAATGCATATTTGTATAAAAAAAATATTGAAGAATTATTTTAACCTATACCCTATACCAGAAACATTTATAACATAATTTTGACCTAATTTTTTTCGTAAATCTCTAACAACACTTCTAATTGCACTTGAACTCATAAAATTATTTCCCCAAACTTGATACTCTATCTCTTCATAAGATACTGTTTTATTCTCATCATTTACTAAAAGTTTTAATAAAAGTAACTCTTTTTTATTTAAGTGCAACTCTTCATTATTAATAATTACACTACTTTTATCAAAATCAATCTTTATACTCTTTTCAAGTTGTAAAACTTGGGGTAAAAGTTCATCAGTTTTTTTTAAAAATGCTTCAAATACTTCAAATAAATCATTTTCTAGTAGAGGTTTTATAATATATCTATCAACTCCATTATGTATTGCACTTATAAGTAAATCTGTATCTGTATGAGCTGAAACAATTATAGTATAAGCTTTACATTTTCTTTTTATTAACTCTTTAATTAGTTCAAAGCCACCCATATTTGGCATCTTTAAATCAGTCATTACAATATCTGGTAAGAACTCTTCATATTTTTCTAAGCCATCATACCCATCAATAGCAACATAAACTTCTTTAAAAAATATTTTTAACATAGAGGATATATTTTCTCTAATAACTTTTTCATCTTCAACTAAAAGTATTGTTTTGGATCTTAATCTATTTAATAAACTACTCCTCATTTTTTTCCTTTTTTATTGGAATAGAGATTATAAATTGGGCACCTTGAGAACTGTTTTTAACCCTTAAAGTACCTTTCATATGCTTTTCAACAATCTCCCTAGCTATATAAAGACCTATTCCTGTACCGGTAACATCTTTTGTAGTAAAATATGGTTCAAATATTTTATTTAAATTTTTCTCTTCAATACCCTTTGCATTATCATTTATTTCACAATATATACTCTTATCATCTTTACTAGTTCTTATCTCTATTTTTGGATTTTCAATATCCCTTTCTATTAATACATCTTTTGCATTTGATAAAAGATTTAAAACAACTTGTGAAAATTCATTTGCATAGCCATATGCAATAATATTGGGATTACTAAATATTTGAAGATTTATATTATTTGATTCTAGTGTTGCTTTTAAAATCTTGTATGCACTTCTAATCTCCTTATCAATATCAAAAAACTCTTTCTCTTTATTTGGTTTAAAAAAGTTTCTAAAGTCATCTATTGTTTGAGACATATATTGTAACTGTTCATTTGCCTCTTTCATTCTCTCATCTATAAATTTTTCATCCATTCCATTTGAAATAGCTGTCCATTTTATATTCATCATAATAGCGCTTACAGCACTAATTGGTTGTCTCCATTGGTGAGCGATATTTCCTATCATCTCTCCAAGTGCCGCCATTTTTGATTGTTGTATTAAAAGGTTTTCCTTCTCCCTTTGTTTATCAATCTCTTCTTTTACTTTTTTATGTAAAGTTTTATTAAACTCATCTAACTCTTGAACTTTTACCTCCAAAGACTCATTAAGTTTTGAAATTTTTTCTTCATCTTTTTTCTTAATATTTTCATGAATTAAAAGAGTAATAACAGCCCCTATTGCGGCAATGACAAGAAAAATTATTGTCTGTTCTTTATCACTATTTATCTTATTTAACTTCTCATACTCTTTTTTTATATCAAAAGTTACACTAATACCACCCCTAATATCACCTATTTTATATCCTTGTTTTGCATGACAAGTTAAACAACTTTGTTCTGTTTTAAGGGCACCCATAAATTTAAACTCATCCCCTTGAATCTTCCAATAATAAGGAATTTCTGGATTATCATCAAAATAATTAAGAATTCTTTTTTCATCTTCATCGGGAGCATTATTTGGATTTATAAGTTTATTACTAGTAATTTTTAGTTTTATTCCATCCCTTCTACTTGCAATATCAGATATCTGTCTTGTCATAAAAGCTGGATTTATCCAAACAAGTGTTTCCCCTTTATCTGATTTTATATAGTTTGGATTTAAATATGGATTTGGGTCTAACTTCTCAGACTTAACATATACACCATCATATTTTGCGTTCCAATGTCTTATATCAACAATTAAATAGAAAATTGTCAAAGCCTTATTTTTTAAATTCTCTTTTAGTGACTCTTCTTGAACTTGATATGACTCTTTTATAGTAAGACCTATTATAAAAAATAGTGAAAGTAAAAAAAATATAAATAAATAGATGATTGATTTTTTAATATTAATCCTTTTTTATATTATAAAATATATAAAAATATTTTTTTTCAAATATTGTATAAAAAATATACAGAAAAAGTATATTTTCCTATTTTTTTCCTTACTTTTTTTGATTTAATTTTACATCTTAAAAAATTACAATAAAAAGGAGATTTTATGGCATATTTAGAACCATCTGAATTTGTTACAAAAATGGTTGACTCAGGTGAGTCAAAAGTTTACATGTCTACAAAAGACACAATAATTAGAGCCTATATGGCAGGTGCAATTTTGGCTTTAGCAGCAGTATTTGCAATCACAGTTGCAATGAAATCTGGTTCTCCAATTTTAGGTGCTTGTTTATTCCCTGTTGGATTTATTATGCTTTATTTAATGAAATTTGACCTTTTAACTGGTGTATTTATGCTTGTTCCTTTAGCTTGGCTTGATAAAAGACCAGGAGTTACAGGTGGACAAGTTTTAAGAAACTGGGGATTAGTTGCATTTGGAAACCTACTTGGTGCTTTGACTGTTGCTTTTATGATGGCATTTATTTTTACATATGGCTTTAATACTGATGGTGGAGCTATAGCTAAAAAAGTTGCTACTATAGGTGAAGCTAGAACGTTAGGTTACTCAGCTTATGGTTTAGATGGTTGGCTTACTGTATTTATTAGAGGTATGTTATGTAACTGGATGGTATCTATGGGAGTTGTAGGAGCTATGGTTTCAACTTCTGTTAGTGGTAAGTTTTTGGCTATGTGGATGCCTATTATGCTTTTCTTCTTTATGGGATTTGAGCACTCTATTGTAAATATGTTTTTATTCCCTTTTTCATTAATTATGGGTGGTGATTTTACTGTAATTGATTATATTGTTTGGAATGAATTACCAGTTGCACTTGGTAACTTAGTTGGTGGACTATTGTTTGTTGGATTAACTCTATATGCAACACATGTTAAAACTGGTGCTAAAAGAAGTTTATCAAGAACATCTGACAAAGCAGCATAATAATAAACTTTATAGGCTTTTGCCTATAAAGTTATATAATCAGGATAATTAATGAGTGGCTTAAAGATTTCAATTGGACAATATTCAACTAAGGGAAAAAAAGATATTAATCAAGACTTTTATGATATTAATATTCCCAAAGAGCCTTTTTTAACAACAAAAGGAGTTGCAATTGCTATTGCAGATGGGATAAGTAGTAGTAAAGTTAGTCAAGAAGCTAGTAAGTTATCTGTTGTCTCTTTTTTAGAAGATTATTACTCAACACCTGAGTCTTGGTCTGTAAAAAAATCTGCAAATAGAGTTTTACATGCTACAAACTCTTGGCTTTATTTTCAAAATAGAAAAAACCAATACCATCTTGACAAAGATAAAGGTTATGTATGTACCTTTAGTGCTTTAATCCTAAAATCAAATACAGCTCACATTTTTCATATTGGTGATACTCGAATTTATAGATTAAGAGATAATGAATTACAACAATTAACAAACGATCATAGAACATGGATTTCAAATGAAAAAAGTTATTTAAGTCGTGCGTTAGGTATTGATTCACAAGTTCTTATTGATTGTGAAAATTTAGAGATTGAAATAGATGATATTTTTTTTCTTATGACTGATGGGGTTTATGATTTTGTAGATGAAAATGTTATAAATAATGAAATACAAAAAAGTAATGATTATAATATCATTGCTAAAAATATTATTAATAAAGCTATAGAAAACGAAAGTGATGATAACCTTACTATTCAAATAATAAAAATAGACTCTTTACCAACTAAAAGTAATAATGAAATACAAAAAGAAATTTTTAATAAACCAATTGCTCCAATATTAAGTGCTAGAGAGATTTTTGATGGTTATACAATTATTAGAGAGTTAAGTGCAACAAGTAGAAGCCATATCTATTTTGCTTTAGATAATCAATCAAAAGAGAAAAATCCAGTAGTAATAAAAACTCCATCAATTGACTTAAAAGAAGATAAAGCTTATTTAGAAAGATTCTTAATGGAAGAGTGGATTGCAAAAAGAGTAAATAATCCATATATTCTAAAAGCATATAATACAAATAGAAAACAAAATTATATTTATACTGTTTTTGAATACATAGAAGGAACAACCCTTACTCAATGGATATTGGATAATCCAAAACCAAAAATTGAGATTGTAAGAAATATTATAGAGCAAATTTCAAAAGCTCTTATGGCTTTTCATAAACTTGAAATGGTACATCAAGATTTAAGGCCAGAAAATATTATGATTGATAAAACAAACTCTATAAAAATCATAGATTTTGGTTCCACAAAAATTGAAGGAATTTTAGAAATAAATAATAGTTCAGAACAACCCTTATTAGGAACAGCCCTATACTCAGCTCCTGAATACTTTCTAGGAGAAAGAGGAACAACAAAATCTGATATTTTTTCTATAGGAGTAATTACCTATCAAATGCTATCAAATAAGCTTCCCTATGGAGTTAGTGTTGCTAGAGCAAACAATAAAAGTGCACAAAATAAGTTAAAGTATAAAACTCTTTATCCTGAGTTTCCTATTTGGATTGATGAAACATTAAGAAAATCTTTACAGTTAAATCCATCTAAAAGATATGAGGAACTATCAGAGTTTTTATTTGATTTTTCATACCCAAATAGAAAGTTTTTAACAAAAAGAAAAGTGCCTATAATTGAAAAAAACCCTTTGCTTTTTTGGAAAATATCAAATTTAATTTTATTGATAGTTATTTTTGTACTACTAATTAGGTAGTTTTAATAATATTATTTAATTTTAAGTACAACTGTATATTTTATATACAATAAATAGTCAAATAAATAGAATTTTAATGTAATAATACAATATATATATGTAAAAGGAACAACAGTGAAAGAAAAACTAGTAGTTATTGGAAATGGAATGAGTGGTTTAAGAACCATAGAAGATTTATTAGAAATAGAAAAAAACAAATATGATATTACAGTTTATGGTGATGAGCCATATGTAAACTATAATAGAATTATGCTTTCTTATATCCTATCACAAGAAAAATCTTTTGAAGATACTATTATAAATCATCAATCTTGGTATGATGAAAACAGTATCATTTTACATAAAGGTGATAAAGTAATCTCTATAGATAAAGAGAATAAAACTATAACAAGCCAAAGCGGAAAAACTGAAACTTATGACAAACTTCTAATAGCAACTGGTTCAAAACCTTTTGTTCCTAAAACATTTGGTAGTAATCTAAAAAATGTAATTGCTTTTAGAACAAAATTTGATGTTGATACTATTATTGATACTATTGATAAAAGCAAAAGTGCTGTTGTTGTTGGTGGTGGTTTACTTGGACTTGAAGCTGCTTATGGTATTGCTATGCATGGGGTTAAAACTATTTTAGTTCATAGAAGTGGTTCAATTCTTTCTCAACAACTAGACTCAACAGGTGGAAGACTTCTTCAAAAAAATCTAGAGAGTTATGGTATTGAGTTTAAACTAAATACTACTGTAACAGAGATTTTAGGAAATGGTAGTGTTGAAAAAGTTAATTTTTCTGATGGTACTTTAGTTGACTCAAATATTGTAGTATTTGCAACAGGAATTATCCCAAACACTGATTTAGCACTTGATGCCTCATTATCTTGTAAAAAAGGTATTTTAGTTGATGATTATTTAACTACAAGTGATGACTCTATTTTTGCTATTGGAGAGTGTGTTGAACATAATGGGAACACTTATGGATTAGTAGCACCTTTATATGAACAAGCAAAAGTATTAGCTAAAAAATTAGCAGGAAAACAAACAGCTCCATATTCAGGTTCTACTTTATCAACAAGACTTAAAATCTCAGGTGTTGATTTATTTTCAGCTGGTGATTATATGGGTGATGAAACAACTGAAGATTTAATCTTACTTGATGAAAAAGTTGGTGTTTATAAAAAGCTTGTAATTTATGAAAATAGAATTATTGGTGTTGTTTTATATGGTGATACAGCTGATGCTTCTTGGTATTTAAAACTTTTAAAAGAAGAGACTGATATTAGTGATTTAAGAACTAAAATTTTATTTGGCAAATCAGCTCTTGGTGATAGTGGTCATGGTGGAAATGATGTAAACTCTATGAGTGATGATGAAGAGGTTTGTGGATGTAATGGTATTTGTAAAGGTGATATTGTAAATGCGATTAAAGATAAAGATTTAAAATCTCTAAGTGATGTAAAATCATGTACAAAAGCTGGAGCTTCTTGTGGTTCTTGTATTGGATTAGTTGAGCAAATTTTAGTAAATACTTTAGGTGATGAGTATGATAGCGGACCTGAGGGTATTTGTGCTTGTACAGATAAAGGTCATGGTGAAATTAAAAAAGCTATTGATGAGGGTGATTTTACAACAGTTTATGAAGTATTTAACAAACTTGATTGGAAGACAGAAGATGGTTGTGTTAAATGTAGACCTGCTATTAATTACTATTTATTAGTTAAATACAATGATGATAAATATAAAAATGATAAGCGTTCTGCTCTTGTAAATGATAGAGTATTTGCAAATATCCAAAAAGATGGTACTTACTCTGTAGTTCCTAGGATTTGGGGTGGATTAACATCGCCTCAAGAGTTAAAAGATATTGCCAATATTGCAGTTAAATATGATGTTCCAACTGTAAAATTTACAGGTGGTCAAAGACTTGATATGTTAGGTGTTAAAAAAGAGCAACTAGAGCCTATGTGGAAAGATTTAAATGATGCTGGTTTTGTATCAGGTCAAGCTTATGCAAAAGGTTTAAGAACAGTTAAAACATGTGTTGGTAACCAATGGTGTAGATTTGGAACGCAAGACTCTATGGCTATGGGTGTAACTTTAGAAAAACTAACATGGGGTTCATGGACACCACATAAGTTTAAAATAGCTGTTTCAGGTTGTCCTAGAAATTGTGCGGAAGCTACTATTAAAGACCTTGGGGTTATTGGAGTTGATTCAGGTTGGGAGATACATATTGCTGGAAATGGTGGTATAAAAGTTAGGGTAACTGATTTACTTTGTAAAGTAGAGACTGATGAAGAGCTAATTGAGTAAACAAAAGCCTTTAAGCAGTTATATAGGGAAGATGCATATTATTTAGAAAGAACAGCTCATTGGGTTGAAAGAGTAGGACTTCAATATGTAAAAGATGAATTATTAAATAAAGAAAAAGTGTTCTTTTGGGCAAGAAGATTTGAAGAGTCACAAAAACATGCACAAATTGACCCTTGGGCTAAAGCTATTAAAGATGGATTTACAAAAGAGTTTAGTCCAATAGTTATAAATCCAGAAGAATCACACAGCTTTGAAGCTAAGGAGAATATATAAATGAAAACATGGATAGCTGCAATAAATATAAATGAAATCCCAAATATGGGTTCAAGAGTTTTATACTACAAAGAAGAAGAGATAGCCATATTTAAAATAAAAAATGGTTCAATTCATGCTATTAGCAATTTATGTCCACACAAAAAAGGTAAACTAAGTGAGGGATTAGTACATGAAGAGTTTGTAACTTGCCCTTTACATAACTGGGATATTGATTTAAATACAGGTGAAGCAAAAGGTGAAAATTGTGATTGTAGTACAACTTATGAAACTATGATTAAAGAAGATTTAGTTTATATAAAACTATAAGTTATTATAAATTTAGACATTATAAGATAGAATTAACAATTAATAGTTATTTTTAGGATTATAATGTTTAAGTCTTTGGCCATGTTAAAAGAGTTTAAAACTATTTTTATAGTTTTTACACTTTTTATTTCTACTTTTTTTATATTTTTAATTTATAACAAAAATAAACAAATCGAAGATAATTTACTTGTTCTTCAAAATGCTTATGATGTTCAGTATAAAATTATTTATGATAGCTTAAAAAGATTATCTCAAAACACTTTTTATGGAATAATCAACAAACCCCAAATTTTTGACAATTTAAAAACTATTTCAGATGAATCTAGAGTAAAACTTCATGCAAGTTTTATTTCAGACTATAATCGACTTTTAGAGTATAACTTCAATCAAATACATTTTCATACAAAAGATAATTTTAGCTTTTTAAGAATGCATAAATCAGAGATTTATGGTGATGATTTAAGCACTATTAGACAGAGTGTTGTAAGAGCAAATAGAGAGTTAAAACCTATTGAGGGTTTTGAAATAGGAAGATTTATAAATGGCTTTAGATTTGTTTATCCTATTTTTGATGAAAACCTATTTCATTTAGGAAGTGTAGAGGTTTCAGCATCTTCAGAAGCTTTTGAATTAAATTATGAAAAAGATTTTGTTTCAGATTTACATTTTTTACTAAGAAAAGATATAAGTAAAAAGAGAATGTATGATAAACCATATAATGAATTAATAACAAGTTTTGAAAACGACAACTACTTATTTAATCAAAATGGAAAAAGTGAACTCTATCATTTCAAAAATCAAGATATTTATACTAAAAAAGATAAAATATATATCAATAAGATGATGAATGAGGGTAAAGATTTTATAATGTATAAAAACAACTCTGATCATCATACAACTATTTATTATAAAGCAATTCCAGATGTAAGTGGTGTAAATAACGCAGCTTATCTAGTAATCTACACAAACTCAGAGTATCTAAAGCTATTAAGTAAAAACTATACTATTGCAAATATACTTTTACTTATGATAATAATAGTTTTTATATTTCTTATGCATAATAAATATGAAGAGATTAATAAAATTAAACAACAAGAAAAAATATTTAATCAACAATCAAAACTA
>CBFIGT010000033.1:0-20502 GCA_965662175.1 Arcobacter sp.
ATTTATATTCAAGTTTTGGATAATCTTTTAGAATGGATTGATAAGAAACAAGAAGTTAATGAAGATATTTTACGATGTTTGATTTTAGTTAATATAAATTTTGTTTTGTATCATACTATTTTAATTAGAGAATTAGTAGATAAAGGTAGTAGTGCATTTTATTTACTAAAAATAAAAAAATTAACATTAGAAGATTTTAGTTATTATAAAAATAATATACATGGTGTAGGTGGATTCCGTGAACCAACTAGTTTCGATGCTTATATAAATACTATAAAGAAGAAGAAACTTAATTTAAAAGATATACCTGATGAAAAAATAAGAATTAATAATAAATTTATAGAAGATAACTTGACTTTATTTAGAAGTGATTATTTTGCAAATAAACTAGATATCACAAAAAATATTGATGAGACTACTCTCAATAAAATTAACAACTTCATAGAAACAGGTATTTTAATAAATGAATAATATATCAATCTTTGGCACATCATCAGATGCCGGTAAATCTACTATAACTTTTGTAATAGCAAAAATCTTACAAGACTTAGGAGTAAATGTAGCTCCTTTTAAAGCTCAAAATGTATCAAACAATGCTTATGTTTGTGATGATGGTAGTGAGATTGCTGTTGCTCAGTATTTTCAAGCTCATGTTTTAGAAGTGCCTACTTCTTATCATTTAAATCCTGTTTTATTAAAATCAGGTCGCGGTTCAAATGCTTCTGTTATAGTTGAGGGAAAAGTTTTAGAGTCTAAAGATGTGCTAAGTTATTATAAAGATTTAGACCTTTTAAAACCAGCAGTTGATAGATGTTTCGATTATCTTGATAAAAGGTATGATTGTGTTGTTTGTGAAGGTGCTGGTAGTCCTGTTGAGTTAAATCTTATGGATAAAGACTTGTCAAATATTTACATCGCTACAAAATACAATACAAAAATCATCTTAGTAGCAGACATAGAAAAGGGTGGGGTTTTTGCTTCTATTTATGGAGTTTATAATCTACTTCCAAAAGAGCTCAGAAATAATGTAATAGGTGTGATTGTAAACAAGTTTCGAGGTGATTTAACTCTTTTTGATGAAGGTATAAAAATCATAGAGAATGATTTTAAAATACCTGTTCTTGGTGTTTTACCTTATATTCCTTTTAATCTTGGATTTGAAGATTCACAAAGCCTTAAAAATTACACTCAAAACAATAAAAATACCATCATAAAAGTAGGGGTGATTTCATATCCTTATATGAGTAACTATAATGATTTTGAGCCTTTGATTGCTGATGACTCTGTTGAGTTGGAGTTTATTGAAAATGCTATTGGTTTAGATAGATTTGATATGGTTATACTACCTGGTTCAAAACTAGTTATAAAAGATTTACAATGGCTAAAATCAAATGGTTTATATGAAAAAATCAAAGAGTATGATAAAACTATTTTAGGTCTTTGTGGTGGTTATGAGATGATGTTTAAAAAACTTCATGATATAAATGCCTTAGAAAATGATAATGCTATTAGCGAAGTTGGATTTTCTTTTATTGATGATGAAATATTTTTTGAAAAAGAGAAAATACTCAAAAAAGAGAGTTATGATATCTTTGATTGTCAAATAGAAGGTTTTGAAATACATCATGGAGTATCAAAAAAGTATCCAATATCTTATGAAAAGAGTAATATAAAAGGTACTTTTATTCATGCAATTTTTGATAATGACAACATACGAAATACCATATTTAAAAAAATAAATCCAAACTATAAAGAGTTTGATTTTAAAGTTTATAAAAAAGAGAAAATAGATAATTTTGTAAATAGTATGAAAGAAAAACTGGATATAAATAAAATATGGGAAAACATAAATGAAAAATCTTAGTAGTTTTATTTTGGGCTTAAAATTTGCCCTTAGTTACTTTACAATAATTCCAATCAAAATAAAAGACAGTGATGATTTATCACAAAATAGTGTGTTGTCAGCAACTCTTTTTTCACTTCCTTTGATAGGTTTTATTTTAGGTTTTATTACAATCTCTTTATATGGAGTTTTAGAACACTTATCATGGTTTGGAGCTATTATTTGTGCTGTTTCATATATGATACTTTATGGTTTTATACATACAGAAGCTATAATGGATGTGGTTGATGCAATATATGCAAAACATAGTGGAAAAGATGCTTATGAAGTTATAAAAGAGCCAAGTGTTGGAGCTATGGGTGTTTTATATGCTGTTTCATTTATGATCTTAAAGCTTGCTGGGATTGTCTATTTGTTTATGAATAACTATCTTTATGAGTTTTTGACAATTGTTATTATTAGTAGATTGATGATTTTAATTATGATTAAAAAGTTTAAATTTAAATCTTCATTTGTAAATGCTTTAAAAGAATCACTCTCTCAAAAAACTGTTTTTATTGCTATTGTTATTTTTACAGCTTTAAATATATTTTTAATAAATGATGTGGCAATTGGTCTTAGCATATTTGCATTTATTTTTACTATTTTAATACCAAAGTTTATAGAAAAAAACCTTGGTTTTTTAAATGGTGATGCTATTGGTACAACTGTTGAGCTAAATGAGTTATTTCTTATTATAGTTTTTTTAATATTATTCTAACTTATAATACTATCCCTTTAGTTTATAAGTTAAAGTTATAATATTTTTTATAATAGATTAATAAACTAAAGATTATAATTCATCAATTATTTGGCTTGACTAAAGATTTAATAGCTTTTGGAAGATGAGCAAAAGGTAAAGTTTTAACTTGTGTCTCTTTCTCCTTCTCAAAACAAGATACATCAACAGTCATATTAGCTTTTTTTAGAAATAGAACTTTATACTCTATCCCATCTTGAGTATAGGTTATATTTTTATTTCTAAAATCTATTATCTCTTTTTTCTTAGCCATTAATTAATTCCTTCATAATAAAAGAGAGAATATCCAAAAATGAATAACGAAACTATAAAACTACTTCCATCAAACAGATTACAGTTTTTTCCAATAATGATGTTTGCCATTGTTATGGGTTTATCAGGATTAACAATTGTTTTTCAAAAAGCTCATGAAATATTATATTTTAATAAGTTAATTGGAGATATTTTTTTAATAATAGATTCAATAGTTTTTATAACAATATTATTATTTTATATAATCAAAATGTTTAGATATTTTGATGAAGTAAAAAAAGAGTTTGACCATCCAGTTAGAATTAATTTTTTTGCTGCAAGTGCTATCTCTTTTTTATTAGTTTCAATTGCTTATCACCCTATAAATAAACAGATTGCTGAGTATCTGTTTTTTATTGGAACTGCAATGCAAACATTTTTTACATTTTATACAATACAGTTTTGGATTAATAAAAATCTAGAGATAGTTCACTCAAATCCCGCATGGTTTATTCCTATTGTTGGGAATGTTTTTGTTCCTGTAGCTGGATACTCTTTTGTTGATAACAACTTTTTAATGTACTACTTTTCAGTTGGTATTTTCTTTTGGATAGTTTTAACATCATTATTAATAAATAGAATAATTTTTCATAATCAACTAATGGTAAAATTTATTCCAACACTTTTTATATTTATAGCGCCTCCTGCTGTATCTTTTATTGCTTATGTAAAAATGACAGGTGAGTTTGATATGTTTGCTAGTATTTTATTTAATTTAGCACTATTTTTCTCTTTTTTATTGATTTTTATGTATAAAAACTTTTTAAATCTTAAGTTTTTTATCTCTTGGTGGGCTTTTACTTTTCCATTAGCTGCTGTTACAATTGCATCTATGTTAGCATATACTAAAACTAATTTAGGTTTTTATCACTTTTTATCATATTTTTTTCTTGTTATTACAACAATTGTAGTTCTAATAGTTGCTTTTAGAACTTTTCAACATATGATGAAAAAAGAGATATGTATAATGGAATAGTAATTATATAATTGATAATATAAATCAAAATATTTAAATATGAAGGTTTTATTATGAATTATAAATATATAGGAAAAAGTGGATTAAGAGTAACAGATATTTGTCTTGGTACTATGACTTTTGGTACAACTACATCAAAAGAAGAAGCTTTTAAAATTATGGATAAAGCTTATGAAAGAGGTATAAACTTTTTTGATACAGCTGAGCTTTATCCTGTACCTCCAAAATCAGATTTAGCAGGATTAACAGAGCAAATTGTAGGTGAATGGCTAAAGACAAAACCTAGAGATTCTATAATTTTAGCTACTAAAGTAGCCGGTGCAGCTTCTGGTTGGTTTGTTCCACCTATTCGCCATGGACTTACAGCAATTGACTCTTTTCATATAAAAAGAGCGGTTGAGGGAAGTTTAAAAAATCTTCAAACTGATTATATAGATTTATATCAAATGCATTGGCCAGATACTGTTGTGCCTATTGAAGAGAGTTTAAAAGCTTTTGATGAGCTTGTTCGTGAGGGAAAAGTTAGATATATAGGAACCTCAAATGATAGTGCTTATGGTTTAACAAAAGCAAATGAAGTTTCTAAATATAATAATTTAGCTAGATTTGAATCCATACAAAATAATTTTTCACTTTTAAATCCAAGATTTTTAGATGAATTAAGTACAGTTTGTAAAAATGAACAAATTTCACTTCTACCATACTCTCCAATAGCAGGTGGTGTTTTAAGTGGTAAATATAATGGTGGCTTTTATCCTGAGGGCTCAAGATTTGGGCTTTATATGTCAAATAAAAGTAAAAGAGTTCAGGCTATGGCAAATAGATTTGTAAATGATAAAACTATTGAAGCAACTGCAAGATATTTAGAAATAGCAAAAGAGTATGATATAAATCCAGTAACTTTAGCTGTTGCTTGGTCAAAACAGCATGATTTTGTAGCTTCTACTATAATTGGTGCTAGAAAATTAGAGCAGTTAGATGACTCTTTAAATGCAATTGATTTTAATTTAAATAATGATATTTTAAATAAAATAACTAAAATCCAACGAGAAATTCTTTACCCAATGGGATAAATAATAGTTATATTTTAAGTATTTAGAAATATAAGTAATGTTAATATTAGTTAAAGAATTATAAAACAAAGAATATAAGGTTTCATTTTGAAAAATTTAAGTTTATTAAAAAAGTTTTCATTGATTACTGTTATTATAACAGTGATTATGTTATTAATTGGTTATTTTATTTTAAATAATCAAAAAAATGATTTAGAAGAAGAGGTAATTCAAAATACAATGATTGAATTACAAAACAACTCAGAATCAGCATTAGAATCCAAGCTTGATGTTGGAATTTCTAATGCTATTTCAATTGCAAATGATTCTATGATAAAAAAATCTTTAAAAGAAGAAAATAGAGATTTAGGAATTGAAGTATTAAAAAACTTATCTGCAAATATGAAAGAATCAACACCTTTTAATAATATAAAAGTACATATTCACACAAAAGATAATCAGTCATTTATTAGGTCATGGAAAGATGATAAATTTGGAGATGATTTATCAGGGTTTAGAGCAAGTGTTGTGGGCGTAAATGCTAGTAAAAAAGCTATCAATACTTTTGAAGTTGGTAAAGCAGGGTTAAGTATAAGATCAGTCGTACCAATATTTGAAAATGGTGAGCATTTAGGTTCTTTAGAGTTTATGCAAGGTATTAATTCTGTTGCTAAAAAATTTGATAAAGCAGGTGATGGATTCATACTTTTGATGGACTCAAGTTTAGCAGTTGCTGACACTTCAAAACTTAATAAAGTAGGTAATTATATTGTTTCTCAAAAATTTTTAAATAAAGATTTTTATGAAGATAGCAAAAAAATCAATTTTAAAGAACTTCTAAAAAATGGGTATTTTATTGATGATAAATATTTTTATACATTTACAAAAATTAAAGATTTTAATGGAAAAGAGTTAGGTATTAGTTTAATAGGTAGAAACATTCATGTTGTTGATAAAGCTATTGACCATGCGGCTGAAATAGTTGTTCAGGCGCTTGTTTTGTTATTTTTATCATTAATTACTTTAATGATTGCAAGTTTAATTAATCTATCAAAAACAGTAATTAATCCAATTAATGAACTTAAAAACTCTATTAATGAGGTTAAAAATACTCAAAGTGATGAGTTTATAAAAATTGGAATAAAATCAAATGATGAGATAGGAGATGTTGTTAATAGTTTCAACGCTTATTTACAACATTTAGATGAAAGTAATAAAAAAGATAAGATGGTTATTGATGAGACTAGAAGTATAATAGAAAAAATCAATGCTGGACTTTTAAATGATAGAATAAAAACAAAAGGTAGTTCAAAAGCTGTTAACTCTTTGGTTGATGAAATTAACTCAATGATTTCTGTTTTACAAAAAAATATGATGACTTTTTCAAATGTATTAGTTCAATTAGCAAATACAAAATATGATTATAAAATGCCAAATGTTGAACTAACAGGACTTTTAGCCTCTTTATTTAGTGGTATTAAAGTTACTCAATCAACTATTAATGAAGTGATGTGTTTAATAGAAAATGCAAATGATGAGTTAAGTAATAGTGCAAGTGAGTTATCTGTTGCATCAAAAGAGTTAAGTGAATCATCAAATAGACAAGCAGCCTCTTTAGAAGAAACAGCTGCTGCAATACAAGAAATCTCTTCTACAATTGAAAGTAGTAGTGAAAATGCAGCAAAAATGGCTAAATATGCTCAAAATGTATCCCAATCTAATGAAATAGGAAAAAAATTAGCAAATGATACAGGTGCTGCTATGGTAGAGTTAAGTAATGAAGTTAATTCAATAAATGAAGCAATTTCAGTAATTGATAAAATTGCATTTCAAACAAATATCTTAAGTTTAAACGCTGCGGTTGAAGCTGCAACTGCAGGTGAAGCTGGAAAAGGATTTGCAGTTGTTGCCCAAGAGGTAAGAAGTTTAGCTGCAAGAAGTGCTGAAGCTGCAAAAGAGATTAAAGAGTTAGTTGGAAAAGCTACAGTAAAAGCTAGTGTAAGTAAAGATATATCTCATGAAATGCTTAAAGGTTATGATAAACTAGATGAGAATATTAATATTACAATAAAACTTATTTCAGACGTTGCTAATGCATCTAAAGAGCAAGAAATTGCAATGAATCAAATCAATGATACAGTTAATTCTTTGGATAAAGCAACTCAACAAAATGCTTCCTTAGCAAGCTCAATTAATCAAATGTCACAATTTACATCAAAACTAGCATTACAACTTCAAAATGCTATAAATAGAACAAGCTTTGATAAATCAGCAAAATCTAGAATATGTGATGAAAATTTAATTTTTGATGCAAATAAATTAAAATCTGACCATATCTCATTTAAAAATATAAATTTCCAAGAGTCTAGAAGTGGACATAAGTTTAAAGTAAAAACCCATCATGAATGTAATTTAGGTAAATGGATAGATGCCCATGAAAATGAAGCTATTGCAAATACATCTGGCTGGAGTAGGTTAAAAGATTCACATTTAAAAGTACATAATTTAGTTCAAAATGTTGCTGATTTATATGCTTGTGATGCAAAAAATGAAGAAATATTTAAAGCCACAAAAGAGATAGAGAAAAATATTAATATTGTTTTTGATGAATTAAATAATATTAGAGAAGAAAGTTGTAAAAACTCTTAAAAAATCAATTTTGTATTGATTTCTCCTCTTTTTTCTAATAAAATAACATATTAAAATAAAAGAGGAGAAGATATGATTTTAGATGAAAATATATTAGTTACAATAAATTGTGATATTTACAAATATAACTACAGAACTAACTCTTTCCAAGTAAGAAACTACTTTAATACAGATACTGTTAAACTATTAGAAGAGTTTGATAAAATAATAAAAGTTCTAGTAGAAAATAAGATAAAATTTAAACTGCATAAAGATAATACAATAGAAATAACTTTATAAAAAATAAGATATCAATCCTAAGCACCTAAGTACTTAGCCTTGATATCATTAGACTCTAAAAGCTCGCTTCCAGTGCCTTGTAGAACAACTTCACCATTTTCTAATACATAAGAGTAATCAGATATTTCTAAAGCTGCATAAGCATTTTGCTCAACTAAAAGTATTGTAATTCCTTCATCTCTTAGTTTTAAAATTATTTCAAATAGCTCACCTATGATTTTAGGAGCAAGTCCTAATGATGGTTCATCTAGCATAAGAAGTTTTGGTGAACTCATCAAAGCTCTAGCAATTGCTAGCATTTGTTGTTCACCTCCACTCATAGTCCCTGCTAATTGTTCTTTTTTATCTACTAATCTTGGGAAAAGTTTATAAACATGTGCTCTTAACTCTTCATATTTTTCATCATTGTTAAATGCACCCATTCTTAAGTTTTCATCAATAGTAAGATTTATAAATACTCTTCTTCCCTCAGGAACCAAAGATATTCCACCTTGTACTATTTTATGTGTTGCTAATGTTGATATATCATTTGACTCAAACACTATTTGACCATTTTTTTTAACATCATTTACAATTGATGATAAAGTTGAAGTTTTACCAGCTCCATTTGAGCCAATAAGTGAAACTATTTTACCCTTAGGAACTTCAAAGTCTACTTTTTTAACACCACGAATTAGTCCATAAAAGACCTCTAAATTTTCAACTTTAAGCATGTTTGAAATCTCCTAAATAAGCTTTTATTACCTCTTCATCTTTTATAGCATCTTCAATATGACCTTCAAAGATAGTTTTTCCATAATCTAAAACCATAACTCTATCACAAAGATGGTTTACAAACTTCATATCATGCTCTATTAGTAAAATAGTTATATCAAACTCATCTCTAATTTTAAATAAAAGATTTGCTAACTCTTTTGTTTCATTTGGATTCATACCAGCTGCTGGTTCATCTAAAAGCAAAAGTTTAGGAGTTGTAGCTAAGGCTCTTGCTATTTCTACTTTTCTTTGATTACCATAAGAGAGATTTGTTGCTAAGTCATCTTTAAATTTATCAATTCCCAAAAATTTCATAATATCTAAAGCTTTTTGTTTTACTTTTTTTTCTTGGCTAAAATATCTTGGTAATCTAAAGATTGATTCAAGATAGGTATAGTTTGTCTGATTTTCAAGTCCTATTAAAATATTATCCATAACACTCATAGTTGAAAAAAGTCTAATATTTTGGAAGGTTCTTGCAATTCCTGCTCTTACTATTTTATAGTTCTTTTTATTTGTAATTTTTTTATTATCTAAAAAAACTTCACCTGAACTTGGTTTATAATTACCTGTTATTATATTAAACATAGTAGTTTTACCAGCTCCATTTGGTCCAATTAGACCAAATATCTCATTTTTATTTATATGAAAAGAGGTATCATTTATAGCAACAACACCACCAAAGCTTTTTGTAATATTTTTAAGTTCTAATATCATTTTCTTTTCCTTTTAAAAATATCACTAAACTCTCGTTTTCCCATAATTCCCTCTCTTGCAAAAAGCATAACTACTATTAATACAATAGAAAAAACTACCATTCTAAGGCCTGGATGAGCATCTGTTTCATAGCCAAAGATATTCATAGAACTATCTAGGAATCTTAACCATTCACTTCCACCTATTACAAGTATTGTTCCAATAATTGCACCACTCATAGAACCCAATCCACCAAGTACTATGATAATTAGAAGTTGGAACGTTAAGAAGAAGGTAAATAAATCAGGACTAATTGTTGTAAGTAATACAGCTAATAATCCTCCACCAATTCCCTCAAAGAAAGCAGAAGTTCCAAATGCTAAAGTTTTAATCTTAAATGTATTAATTCCAATAGCACTAGCAGCATCTTCATCATCACGCACAGCTTTCATAGCACGACCATATTTTGAATAAACAATGTTTAACATAATAATTACAGTTAATATAGCTATTCCACCTGTCCAATAAACATTTATAAGAGATGGAATTTCATTTAAACCAATACTACCATTTGTAATCTCAGGTGAGTTTATAGCAATAACTTTAATAATAAATCCAAATCCAAGTGTTACAATAGCTAAATAATCACCTCTAACTCTAAATACAGGTGCTGCTAAACAAACAGCCACAAAAGCAGCTATAATACCACTAAGAAGTAGTGCAGGTACCAAAGAAGTGTTAAGTGCTAATACCCAAGGAGCTGGATCTTCTAGTTGAAAAAGTTCCCATTTCATATCTTCACTAAGTAAACATAAAGCAGTTACATAAGCACCAATTGCTACAAATCCATTTGGTTCAAGTGAGAATTGACCTGTAACACCATTTATAAGATTATATGAAGCTGCAAGTATTATAAAAATAAAGATATTATTTAAAATTCTCATACCATAATCATCAAAAATATATGGAGAGACAAATATACAAGCAAGAGCTAATAAAATATATATTATAAAATTTTTATTCATATTAAAACCTACTCTTTTCAAAATTTATTCCCATTATTCCAGTTGGTTTAAATAGAAGTACAAATATTAGAAATATAAATGCAATAGCATCTTTATATCCACCATATTCAGGGAAAAAAGCTACAAAGATAACTTCCGTGAAACCTAAGATAAATCCGCCTAAAACAGCTCCACTAACACTTCCAATACCACCTAAAACAGCAGCTGCGAAGGCTTTAAGTCCTATCATTACACCCATGTATGGAGTTAAAATAGGATAAGAGATTGCCCAAAATATTCCAGAAACTGCTGCAAGAGCTGAACCTATTATAAAAACTATCATAATAATTTTATTTGAATCAATACCCATAAGTGATACTGTTTTTATATCAAAGGCTAAAGCTCGTATTGCCATTCCATATTTTGTTTTAAATAGAATAAAAAGTAATACTGATAAAAGCAATAAAGTAATAATAGGCACAATAATAACAGTTGGAGTTAATGTTACACCTTGTACATTTATAACTTGGTCAAAAAATTCTGGAATTGAAAATGCCTTTGGAGTTCCACCAAATGTTACATTTACAATATTTTCTAAGAAAAAGGAAACACCAATAGCTGTTATAAGAAGAGAAATTCTAGGAGAGTGTCTTAGAGGTTTATAGGCAATTTTATCTGTTAAAATACCTACTATTATTGAAATCACCAAAGCAAACAAAGCTGCAAAAGCTAAAGAAAGCCCTAAGCTATCACTTGCATAAAAGGCTGCAAATGCTGCAACCATCATAACATCAGCATGGGCAAAGTTTATAAGTCTAAGTACTCCATAGACCATCGTATAACCGATGGCTATTAGAGCATACATACTTCCTAAACTTATTCCATTTATTATTTGTTGAAAAAATGTTAATAAATCCATATCTTATAAAATCTCTTATGGATTTACAGTTGTTAAATATTTTTTAGAACCTTGTACTACTTGATTTATTACAGCTGATCTAACTGCATCACCATCTTCAAGTGTAATTACACCTGATGCACCTTGGAAATTTTTTGTAGCTCTAATATTTTTATTTACACAAACTTTATCTTCTGGATCTTCACATTGATTCATTGCATTTACAATTACATTGTATGAATCAGCTGTTAATACACCAAATGGGTGAACATCTTTTTTTAATTCATCATGGTAAGCTTTTTCATATCTTTTAGATAATTCAGTTGATTTTGGAGCTTCAGGAGAGTATAAATCAGTTCCATAGAATCCCTCAACAGCATCGCCACCTGCTTCAAAAAATACATTATCAGCTGTCATCCCATCTGTTCCTAAAAACTTAGCTGTTATACCTAATTGTTGTGCTTGTTTTGCAATAAGTCCAGCTTCTGCTGAATAAATTGGGAAGAAAATTAATTCTGGATTTAAAGCTTTAATATTTGATAACATTGCTTTAAAATCACTATCACCTGAGTTAATTCTTGCAGTTTGAATAATCTCACCACCAAGTTTTTTATAAGCTTTTTTAAATACTTTAGAAATACCAATAGAGTAGTCTAACTTAACATCAGTAATTAAAACAGCTTTTTTAAGTTTTAAGTTATTTACAGCAAAGTTTGCAGCTACTTGACCTTGGAAAGCATCTGAAAAACATACACGACTTACAAAATCTTTTCTTTTTGTAACTAAGATATTAGTAGCAACAGGAGCTACAACTGGAGTTTTTGCTTCTTCAGCTATTTTTGTCATAGCCATTGTATTAGTTGATGTTAAAGCACCTATTATTGCAGTTACTTTATCTGAAGAGATAAGTTTTGAAGCGGCATTTGCTGTTTCGATTTTATCTGATTTATTATCAACTAAAACAAGTTTAATGTCATCTCCATTGTTTAGTTTTGGTGCTAATTTATGCATCAATTCTAAACCCTCCATAGCACTTTGTCCAAAACCACCTATTGGCCCTGACATTGGCATAATAACACCTATTTTTACCTCTTTTGCAAATACATAACCACAACTTAATATTGAGGCTATTGTCACACCCATTAATTTATTTACTACTCTCATTTATTCTCTCCATCTTTAATTATTTTTTTACATTTTATACTATTGAAAAATAATGAAATATTTATGACATTTTACTTGAAATGTCATAAATATTTCATTATTTTCTACTACGATAATTTTTCAAAATTAATAGTTCGGCAAAATTATTAATTCCAAAAAAAAGAGGGAAAAATGAAAAAAATCGTAAAATTAAGTCTAATAGCAGCAGTTAGTTTAACAGCTGTACAAACATTAAGTGCTGATTCTATCGCACAAGCGTTTCAAGATGGTAAAGTAAGTGGAGAGTTAAAATCTCAATATTTTCAAAAAGAGACAGGTACAAGTAGTACTGAAGTAAGTATTTGGACAAATGGAGGTAATTTATCATATGAAACAGGTTCATTTTATGGTTTAAAAGCTGGAGTTACTTTTCAAGCGGCAACTGTTACATCTAGTAGTTTAAAAGGTACAGCTGCATATAATTCAGATCAAAATGTATCAGGTGCTGTTATGTCTCAAGCTTATTTAGAGTACACAAGAGAAAATACAACTGCAAAAGTTGGTAGACAATATATCTCTACTCCTTTAGTTGCAGGTTCTGGTTCTAGAATTTTCAAAGAAGCTTTTGAAGGTATTGTAGTATCTAACACTGATATCGCTAACACTACTTTAGTAGCTGCTTATGTTAGTAAAGAACAATATAGAACTGATATTGCAGCTGGTGGAACTACAGTAAAAGATGTTTCAGACTTTGAAAAATTACAAGATGGAGCTTACACTCTTTATGTAAAAAATAATTCAGTTGAAAACCTAACACTTGATGCACAATACGCACAAATTAAAACAGATGGAACACAAGCTAATGATAAAAAAGCATTTTATGCTTCTGCATCATATGATTTAAATAATGTAACAATTGCAGCTCAAACATATCAAACTGATAATGGACTTGCAAGTAATTCTGATGGTAAAGCATATGGTATTAATGTTTCTACAAATATTGATAACTTATCTTTAGCAGCTGCATATGCAACAGTTGATAAAGATGCTGATATTGTGAATGGTATAGGAAATGGAGCTGATGGTATGTATACAGCATCATGGATTAATGGTGGATTTTATTCAGCTGATACAGATTCTTATAAATTATCTGCTGGATATAAAGTTACTAATGATTTATCACTTGATTTAATGCATGCTTCATGGAAAACAGGAACTGCACAAAGAGCATCTGAAACAGATTATGTTGCTTCTTATAGCTTTGATAAAAACTTATCAGCTACATTTGTATTTGCTGATTTTAATAATACTGATAGTGGTAACTATCAATCAAGATTATACATATCTTACAAATTCTAATAAGAAAAGGCGTAAGCCTTTTCTTATTCACCTTTTTATTTAACTCTTTCATTATCTTATGGTGTTGCTTTTACTTAAGATAATCTTTATTTTGTAAATAATAATCATCCCACCGACATTTTAGCAATATTTTTCCATAAAAATGGTGGAATTTCATATTCTAGCTTCCACGTTATACTCATAGGTTGACTTCCGTAATGAGATTTGTAAAAAACTTTACCCAAACAAACATAAGTCATCACATTTTTATTTTCATCATGGTTTGATTCTCTTACAAAAAGAATTATATTTTTTCTATTTTGTTGATGATGGATATAACTTTGACCTTTTGTAGATTCGGGTTTTGTTGCATTTTGTGATTGCCAATGAAAGAGTTTTTCATTGATTGCATAATCATCATACATTGTAGTTGGTGAGTATTTATCTTCAGTCTTTTCTAAAGTTACAAAAAGAAGCTCTGTATTTTTCTCTTTGATATCCAAAACACCTTCTCTGCTACTTGATTTTTTATCAAAACTGTGTACTCCAAAACCAGCTAAAATCTGCTCTCTTGTATATCTTGAGTGAACTTTTATAGGAGTTTTAAAAGGAAGGTTTAAATTATATTCAATGTAGTTGATTCTTTCATTCAAGAGTTCTAACACCTCTTTTAACTCATCTACTAATAATCTATTTTCACCGATATATTTTATTCCACTTTCTAAATTATCAAATTTATTTGGCTCTTGAAAGAAATCATAATAAAGCATTAGTGCCATTAATTTTTCTTCTTGATTATTTGAATTAAATTTAAAATCATTTTGAATCAAAGTTAAGATAAATTGAAAATATTTATATGATTTTGCAAGTAATAGTTTTTTTGTAATTGCTCTTACAAGCTCTTTTTCATTGGTCTCATTAAACTCTTTTATAACATTAGCTTCATAACAAAGCTTTGTAAAACTATCATTTTTGTAAAGTTTGTCTAATGAAAGATGATTTATTTCCGTAAAATTTTTTATTGTAAGTGGCCTATCAATATTATTTTGAAAATATTGAATTTTATTTATAAGTTTTCTTCTTCCAAGAATTGTAGCTTTCTTTATGTTGTTTAAAATATGCTCTTTTGCTTTTTTTTCTAGGATAACAGCACATCCCAAAGGAAGCTGGGGAAACTCATTTTCTATTTCATCTTTTATTGAAGTTGATGTTTTACCAATAAGACCTCTAAATTTTCCCTCAAAATCATATTCATCCCTTGCATTTCCTACAAAATCCAAAACAGTCAAACACTCTTTGTTTTCAGCAAATCTCAAGCCTCGTCCAAGCTGTTGTAAAAATACAGTTAAACTCTCAGTTGGTCTTAAAAACAAAATAGTATCAATTTGAGGGATATCAACACCCTCATTGAAAATATCTACAACAAAAAGATAGTTTATCTCTTTGTTTAATAGTTTATATTTTATCTCACTACGATTTTTATTTCCACTGATTAAATAATCTGCTTTTAATCCAGCATTGCAGAAGTTTTCACTCATAAACTGGGCATGCTCTTGTGAAACACAAAATCCTAAAGCAACAACATCATTTATATCTCTTAGATACTCTTCACATTTTTGTAAAATATCTCCAACTCTTTGCTGCGTTGACAAAGCATCACTTAATTCACTAACTTGATATTTTCCTTTTTGCCAAGATATATTTTTTAAATTCACATTATCACTTATTCCAAAATATTGAAAAGGACAAAGTAGTTTTCTATTAAGTGCTTCGGGAAGTCTAATTTCTGCTGCAATTACATCACAAAAGTCATTTAAGATATTTTCATTATCCATTCGCTCAGGTGTTGCAGTTAGCCCTAAAAGTATTTTAGAGCTAAATTTATCAAGTATTGGTCGATAACTTTTTGCTGCAATATGATGAACTTCATCAATAATAATAAAATCAAAATAGTTTTGAGATAATTGAAGTGACTCTATACTATTTTGTAAAGTTTGAACCGAAGCAAAAAGATATTCATAACTTGTTGGCTCAATCCCATCTACCCAAAGTTCACCAAAGTTATTATCTCTTAAAATTGCCTGGAAAGTATCTCTTGCTTGAAGTAAAATCTCTTTACGATGAGCTACAAAAAGAAGTTTTGCATTTTTGTTTTGATTTTTAAATCTTTTATAATCAAATGCACTAATTACAGTTTTACCTGTACCAGTTGCAGCAACCACTAAATTTTTAAAACGTTTATGTACATCTCTTTGAGTTTGTAACTCTTCTAAAATCTCTTCTTGATAATGAAAAGGGTTAATATCAAAAAAAGTAGAAAACCTATTTTGATTTTCTATGGAGTCATTTTTTAATGCTATTTGTAACTTCTCTTTTTGTTCACCTGTAAAAAGTTCAAACTCTTTATCTTCCCAATATGTTTCAAAAGTTTTTTCAAATTTTTTAATTATGTGTGATATTTCAGCTGTTGTAACTTTTAGATTCCACTCTAAGCCACTTGTTAATGCACTTTTTGAAATATTTGAAGAGCCTATATAAGCAGTGTGAAAACCTGTATTTCTAAAAAATAGATAGGATTTTGCGTGAAGCCTTTCATTTGCTGTGTTATAAGAAACTTTGATTTCAGTGTTTGGTAAACTAGATAAAAACTCAACCGCTTTTAAATCTGTTGCACCCATATATGAAGTGGTGATAATTTTTAATTTTTTACCTTGACTTGTAAACTCTCGAAGCTCTTTTTCAAATATTCTTATTCCAGACCATTTTATAAACGATACGAGTAAATATATTTTATCTGAGGATAGAATCTCTTTTTTTATTTCACTCTCTAGTGAAACTCCAGCATTACTTCCTGTAAAAAGTTCACTTTGTGTAAGTCCCGTATAAGGAGTGATCTCTTTTATATAATTATCAAAGTTTACAATATTTGAGTCAATCTTTGGTAAAACTGCTTTTAGTATATTTCCATTGAGGTCAACAAGATTTTGTGTAAAATCCTGTTTTTGTATCTCATTTTCTAAAATTAAAATGATTTTATTAATAAGTTCTATTTGTCTTTGGATACTATCTTCTCCACTTATTAAATCAAGTGCAAATTTAATAATCTTTGTACAATAGTTTGTGAGTATCTGTGATGCTTCCGCTTTTTCTATAGTTGATGTTTGGATGTAAAAGTTATCAATACTTGTCGTATTTATTTTTTCAGAAATAAGTTTATTTAATAATTGCTCATACAATCCAAGTTCAAACATTTTTGATATCCAATTCACACAAATTTTAATAATAGAATTTATCTAAGTAGTATAGTAGAACTATTTTAATGACCAACTTAGTGGATATCAAATATTATCACAAGATTGAAAGAGCAAGCCATCTAAAAGATAGGGCATTGTATAATTCAGATCATAACTACTTTACAGATAATAACGTAAGAAAAAATATTAAAAAATAGGCAGGATTTTAGACTGCATTTTTGATAAAAAATTTTCATTCTTTCTATTGATTAATTCTATTAGATAATAAAATTGTACCTTAGTATAAAATATGATTATTTTTAATAATTAATCCAAAATAATTGGATTATCTATATAATATTATTGATTTTATAGTATAATAACTCTTATGAAAACAATTGAATTAAGAAATGCCTTACCATTGTCCATATTTTCTCACGAGATGCTTTACTCATTACTTGAAAAATCAGTTAGTAATGTCAATGATAAAATCTCAAATCTTGTAAAAAGTGGTGAACTAATAAGACTAAAAAAAGGTTTTTACACTTTTTCTAAAGCTTATCTTACAAGACCGATTGATTTAATCAGTGTTGCAAACACACTTTATACACTATCTTATGTATCATTTGATTATGCATTAAGCTACTATGGAATGATACCTGAACGAGTAAGTGAAATAACATCAGCTACAAGTAAAAATGAAAAACTTTTTGATACTCCAATAGGAAGATTTAGTTATAAAAAAGTACCACTTCAAGCTTATTCATTAGGTGTTGATTGGATTTATGATGATGTAGATGGTGGAAGATTTATAGCCACACCCGAGAAAGCTTTGTGTGACAAAATTCGATATGATAGAGGTATTGGCACGCTTACACAAGGTGCAATGCTTGAATATCTAAAATATGATTTACGACTAGATATTATAAAGCCATTGAATAGCCATCCTATAGAAGAGATTGCAACCGCATATAGATCTAAAAATTTAAAAACTCTCTCAGTAGTAATCAAAAAAGGTAAATTATGACACATCCAGCACTTATAAAAATGTTAGAAAAATATGATTTGACAAATTCCAATAGTAGCTATGATGCGCTGAGAGAGATTTTACAAGAGATAGTATTACTTGGACTTTATGATGCAGGTTTTTTTAAACATGCCACTTTTTATGGTGGGACGGCTCTTAGAATACTGCATAATCTTCCAAGGTTTTCAGAAGACTTGGATTTTTCACTTCTTGAAAGTAATCGTGATTTTAACCTAAAACCTTACGAAGAAGGGATTATATCAACTTTAAAAGCTTTTGGGTTTGATGTAACAATAGAGATAAAAGAAAAAAATAACGATAGTGCTATAGCTTCAGCTTTTGTAAAAGGTAACACGATTGGGCATCTTATAAATATAAACGCACCAAAGGATATAACAAATAAGATTCATAGAGATCAAGCGGTAAAAATAAAACTAGAAGTGGATACAAACCCACCACTAGAGTTTGAAACAGCAAATACCATACGACTAACACCAAGACCATTTTCAATAAATGCTTTCACTTTACCATCATTATTTGCAGGTAAAATGCATGCAATTCTTTGTCGTGCATGGAGCACAAGACCAAAGGGGCGAGATTGGTATGATTTAGTTTGGTATATAGCAAATGATGTTGAGCTTGACTCTATTCATTTAAAATCAAGACTCTCTCAAAGTTGTAAGTATTTAGAAGAGAACAATATACAAATACCAAGTGAGCTTTCAAAAGAAACTATAAAAGATCTTCTTTTACAAAGAATAGAAAGTCTTGATGTAGAAAAAGCAAAAAATGATGTACAAGCTTTTATAAAAGATATAAGAGAGATTGAACTTTGGTCTAAAGAGTTTTTTGTGGCAGTGATAGAAAATATGGAAGTTAGATAGTTTTGCCATGACACTTCAAGAACTCCATCATAAACTACAATATTTAGAATCTCAAAACTAGCGAATAGCGGTTTTGCAAAGCAAAAATTTTCCTTGAAAAAGTACTACTTGAAAATGAGATTTTAGAAACCAAAAACTAAATAGAACAACTTTCTCTTTTTACAAAAGAGCAAAAAATTGAACTTTTTAAATCAATCAAATGAATCTTTCTATAGTCATGACATCATAGGCAAGAGATTTAGGGAGATTATAAAACAAAGCGGTGTGAAAGAGAGACCATTGTATAATTTAAGACATACTTTTGCTTCACAGATGATAAGCCGAGAGCGGTTGCGAAGCAAAGTTTCCTTGAAAATTTATCAAAGAAGATGATGAAGTAAGAATAAAAAATATTAAAAAATGGGCAGGATTATTGACACTTTCTCTGAATGAGAAGTGCTAAAGCCCTAAAAATAAGGGTTTATAAGGTGCAGATACGAGTTTATTATGAAGATACAGATTGTGGTGGAGTTGTTTATCACTCCAATTATTTAAATTTTTGTGAAAGAGCTAGAAGTGAACTTTTTTTTCAAAAGGGTTTATCTCCTCATAATCAAAATGAATTTTTTGTTGTAAAATCACTAGAGGCTAATTATATATCTCCTGCTTTATTTGGAGATATTTTAGAAGTTGAAACTAAACTTGTTTCAAAGAAATCAGCCTCTTTAGTTTTATTTCAAGAGATAAAAAAAGATGATAAAACTATTTTTACATTAAATGTGAAAGTTGCTTATTTAAAAGATACTAAACCATCTAAAATTCCAAATAAATTGTTTGAGGTATTCCAAAATGAAAATTAAATTAATCTCCTTTTTTGTATTGCTATTTTTTATAACAACATTAAATGCCAAAAGTGAATTCTTCTTTTTGCCAAAAGATGCTCAAGTTGCTAAAGATAAAATAGTTTCCTTAATTGAAAAATCTGAAAAATCAATTGATATTGCTATGTATAATTTCTCATATAAAAAGTTTTTAAAAGAGCTTGAAAAGGCTTCAAAAAGAGGTGTTAAAGTAAATCTATACTTAGATAAGGAAAAACTAGATAAAAATGATAAAATCCATAAATTTTTGGATAAAAGTGGTATAAAATACAAAGTTTTACCAAATAAAAATCATATAAAGCTTGCTTTGTTTGATAATAAAACAGCTATTTTTGGAAGCATTAACTATACAAAAGAGTCTTTTGAAGATAATTTTGAATTATTATATTTAACTAATAAAGATAGTGATATAAAAGAGTTGGTAGAACTTTTTAAGTCATTGGAAAAAGATTATTAACTACTTTAAATCTTTTACTAAAATTCAAGTTCCAAATAGATAAAATATCTAAAATTATATAAAGGAATTTTAGTGTTAGAAATTTTTATAATCGCATATTGCTTCTATTTTTTAGTAAATATTTATACCTCTTTTATGCAAGTTGGATATATTCAAAATGCAAAAAAATTATCACCTGTAATTTTATCAAGTGATAAATATGAAATAGCAGGAAATTATAGTGTTGAAAAACAAAGAGTTGCAATCATTACTACATTGTATGATTTTGTTGTCTTTTTTGTTTGGGTTGGATTTGGATTAGAGTTTTTAGACTCTTT
>CBFIGT010000034.1:0-20355 GCA_965662175.1 Arcobacter sp.
GGCTAATCCTAGAGCCATAAATGTTTCCCTTGCTCCCTTATGGGATAAAGGCATATGGGGTCTTAGCAGCCGTTTCCAACTGTTATCCCCCTCTCTAGGGCATGTTACCTATATATTACTCACCCGTGCGCCACTTAGCTGACAGTATAAGTAAACTTATACCCGTTCTCGTTCGACTTGCATGTGTTAAGCACGCCGCCAGCGTTCACTCTGAGCCAGGATCAAACTCTCCATATAAATGTTTAGTTTAACCATGACTAGTGTCTAACTCTTTTATCTTCAACTATCGAAACAGTCTTAGATGCAATTGTTTACTGACATTACTCATTTTTATGTTATAGACGAGAATTGTTACATTCTCATTATTTTATTTTATATCATATTCGGTTTATAAAAGTTATCTTTTTTACAAACCAGTATTTGTTAAAGAACTCAGTTTAAATCACTCTCTTCTTTACGAAGCGTGTCACTCAAATTGGACGGGAATTATAATAGGTTTTTTTTATCTTGTCAAGGGTTTTTTCTTAATGGAGGCTTAAATTTTAGAAGTTTCTTGCTTTCTTTTCTTTTTATACGGTTTTATCTATATTTTATGGTGTTTATATGATTGGTATGTGAAGATTTGATATTAAATGGAAATATTTACACTCTTTTTTTCACTTTTTAATTTATATATAAGATTAATATAACTATTTAAAGGATTTATTAAGCTTTTCATATTAGAATTACGTTCGTATATAAAATACATATAAAGGAATATAAAATGTACAAGAGAGATTACTTATCTCATAAAGATACAACAAGTCAATATACACAGGATACATCAAAAGCTGAATTAATGAGCTTTTTAAAAGCTACTTATCAATTGTTTGCTGGTTCATTACTTGCAGCAACTGCTGGAGCTTATATTGGGCTAGATATGGTTTCTACAATACAAAGTTGGTATTGGGGATTAGTTATATTAGAATTCGCACTGCTATTTGGTTTATTTGCTGTTAAAAATAAACCAGGAATTAATTTAGCAGTATTATTTGGATTTACTTTTGTAAGTGGTTTAACTATTACTCCATTATTAGCATCTGTATTTGCAATGCCTGCTGGAGCTTCAATAGTAGCTCAAGCCTTTTTAATGACTTCAGTTGCATTTGGTGGAATATCAATGTTTGCTCTTACTACTAAAAGAGATTTTAGTGGAATGGGGAAAATGTTATTTATCGCACTTATTATATTAGTAGTAGGTTCTATTTCTAATATATTTATCCAAGCTCCATTATTACAACTTGGAATTGCTATGGTTGGTGCTGTGTTATTCTCTGCGTTTATTCTTTATGATACGCAACAAATTATCAAAGGTGGATTTTCAACACCAGTTGAAGCAGCAATTGCTTTATACTTAGATTTCTTTAATCTATTTATCTCATTATTACAAATACTTGGTATTTTTAATAAAGAGGACTAATACATAACTCCTTTATGGAGTTATGTTATACTTCACTTATGAATAATACAGAACTAAGACTAATAGACGCTAACTTAAACAGACTACGTGAGGGAATTCGTGTTGTTGAGGATATCTTTAGATATGTTTATAACAATAAAGAAATAGCTTCCAAACTAAAAGAACTAAGACACAAATCAAGAATTAAAATCTATACTGAACTTTTAAACTCAAGGGATATAAAAAATGATGTTTTAAAAAAATCAACATCATCTGAACAAAAAAGAGCTGATTTAGACTCAATCTTAATAGCAAATTTCAAGAGAGCTCAAGAGAGTTCAAGAGTATTAGAAGAGATATGTAAACTTGATTCTATCAATGAGAGTGAAACATTCAAATATATTAGATATGAACTTTATGATTTAGAAAAAGCTTTAATAAATATTACCTCAAACTCTAAATAGTTTAAACTATACTCTTTATAGAGTTTTTTTGCATCTTTAAAATCTAATGCCTTTCCGCCACTAACACCTGATTTTTTAATATAATCAAACAACTCTTTTTTATTGTTAAACTCAAGATTATATTTTATGGTTTCAAATTCACAATTACAATATTTTAAAAAAGCCTCTTTTATTGAGTTTTCATCTAAAATTGGAGATTTACTCTTTGTAATAGTTTGAATTGACTTAAATGTATTTGAGGTAAATAAAACAGCATTTATTGTAGGTGAAATAGAGATCAAAGCCTTAACTATTTTACTTAAATCCTTTGACCACTGCAAAGCTGAAGCTGAAAGTACTAAATCAAAAGAGTCATTTTTTATATTCTCAAAAAACTCATCACTATCAAAATCAAAACATTTAACATCTATTTTTTCACTTTTAGGGTGTAAGTTGCACATATTTTGAGAAAAATCAATTGCTTTATAATAATCATAATCCCATGATATATACTTAATAATTTGACCTGAACCACAACCTAATTCTAAAACTCTTTTAGGCTTTGTTGTGACATCTCTTACTAATGATTTAGCAATAATTTGTTGAATAATATTATAAGAATTGTATTGATTTGCATATTTTGAAAATTCATTTTTTACTGACATAGTATTATCTTAACTTTTTTTTAATAAATTTTGGATAAAATACCTACCATTTTTTCAAAGGAATAAAATTATGACATCAACACTTTTAATAGTTCAATTTGTTTTAGCAGTACTATTAACAATTACAATCTTACTTCAAAAGAGTTCAAGCATGGGTCTTGGAGCTTATAGCGGAAGTAATGAGTCTTTATTTGGAGCGAAAGGTCCTGGAAACTTCTTAACAAAAGCTACTATGGCTTTAGGTTTAGTATTTGTTTTAAACACGATTTTCTTAGGGTACCTTTACAATGAGAACAGACAAAAAAGTGCTATAGATAACGTAAAAACAGAGAGTTTAATTCCTTCAACACCTGAAGCAACTCCAGCTCCTGCTGCGCCCGCGCCTGTTTCAACTACGCCTGTTGCACCTGCAGTACCAACTGTACCAACTACAAAATAGATTTATTAAATAGTCAAATAATGTTTAAATTTATTTGACTATTTTTAAATTAAAAAGTGTTACTAAGCACTCGATTTTTTTATAAAATTCAACAATTCGTATGAAATAATACAAGCCAATCAAAAACTATAAATAATATAAATGGTATAATTGCCAAAATTTACTAAATTTAAGGAGAGTAAAAAATGTTAAATGAAATTTATTCTGAGACAAAAGAGAAAATGGATAATGCAATTGATGCATTAAAAAGAGATTACAAAACACTAAGAACAGGAAAAGTAAGTACATCTATTCTTGATGGTGTTAAAATTGATTACTATGGAACAATGACTGAATTAAGCCAAGTTGGTTCTGTATTATCTCCTGATGCAACAACAATTGTAATTAATCCATGGGAAAAAAATCTTTTAGGTTTAATAGAAAAAGCTATTCAAAATGCAAATATTGGTGTTAATCCAAATAATGATGGGGAACAAATTAAACTATTCTTCCCTCCAATGACTGTTGAGCAAAGAAAAGAGAGTGCAAAACAAGCTAAAGGTATGACTGATGATGCAAAAGTTGCTATTAGAAATGTAAGAAAACATGCTAATGATAAAGTAAAAAATCTTCATAAAGAAAAAGAGATTACTGATGATGAAAACAAAAAAGCACAAGATGAAATTCAAAAAATAACAGACTCTTATGTTTCAAAAGCTGATGAAACTTTCAAAGCTAAAGAAGCTGAAATCTTAAAAGTATAATTATGAATGTAGCACAAATATACAAAGATGCAAGCGCTCTTTTAGAAGGTCACTTTAAATTAAGTAGTGGAAATCACTCTGGTTTTTATTTACAATCTGCAAAAGTATTAGAAGACCCTAAAACTGCAAAATTACTAGCTGAAGAGTTAGCTAAACAGATAAAAGAGAGTGGAATAAAAGTTGATGCTGTTTGTTCTCCTGCTTTAGGTGGATTAATAGCTGGTTTTGCCCTTGCAACTGCACTTGATGTAAGATTTATCTTTGCTGAAAGAGTTGATGGTGAGATGACTATTAGAAGAGGTTTTGAGGTACAAGAGGGTGAAAAGTATATTATCTGTGAAGATATTATTACAACTGGAGGAAGTGCTTTAGAAGCTGCACGACAAGTTGAAGCTAGTGGTGCTGAAATTGTTGCTTATGCTGCACTTGCTAATAGAGGATTTTGTTCAAGAGTTGGAAGCAATTTAGAAGCAAAAGAGAACTGTAAATTACCGCTTGATAAACCATTATTTGCATTAGATGATTTTACATTTGAAATGTACTCTCCTGATGATTGTCCAATGTGTAAAGAGGGAAGCGTGGCTTACAAACCAGGTTCTAGAGGTAACTAATTTTATGAGTAGATGGCGAGATACTAAAAAAGGTAAAAATGAAATACCAATACAAAATGATGAAGATAAAAATAGCTCTTTAAATTTTGAATCTTGTGCATCTATACCTAAAAGAATAAAGGCATTTATTGTTGATATGTTTATGATTATGATGCCTTTAGCCTATCTTACAACTTATGTTTTTATGGATGGAAAAGATGATTTCCAAGGTAGCGATGAAGCTAGATGGAGTATTTCTATTATTTATGGACTTATTATCATCTTTTTTTGGGTTGTAAAAGCTCAAACTCCAGGACTTAAGGCTTATAGTTTAAAACTTATTGATGCTAAAACAAAAGAGAAAATATCTTTTCCAAAAGCAATTTTGAGATATTTAGTTTTTCTTTTTTCAGCAATGTCTGTTGCATTAGCATTTTTACCATTTTTTAGAAAAGATAAAAAAACATTTCAAGATTTAGTTTCTAATACTCTTGTAGTTTCTACTACAAATAAATAGATGCTTTTTTTTAATCTATCAGCTTTTTACTTTTTCTATTTTGCAGCTGTTGCTGTTTATATTATCTTTATGCCTAAAGTTTTACATGACATAGGTTATACACCCTATGAAATAGGTATTATCTTTGCCCTTGCTCCTTTAATGAGATTTGCAACTCCTTTTTTATTTTTAAAGCATATAAAACTTGATCAAAAAGTATTTGTTTTATCCCTATTTTTGTCTATATTTTCATCTATTGGATTTTATTTTACTTTACATAACTTTTATGCTTTTATGATAAACAACGCTCTTTTGGGTGTTTGTTTAAGTCTTATTCTTCCTTATATTGAAGTTATTGCATTAAAAGAGTTAGGTAAAGAGAGATATGGGAAATCTAGACTTTATGGCTCTATTGGTTTTATGGCTGTAGCTTTAGTATTAGCAAAGTTTTTATCAAAACCTGAGATTGCCCTTCACTACTATTTAAGTGTAAATATATTGATTGTAGTATTCTCTTTATTTTTACTAAAGTATGATGTTTCCCATGAAGAGAGTGTTAGCTCTAAACCTTTTTCATTTTTAGAGTATTGGCCATTTTGGTTAAGTCTATTTTTTATGCAAATGAGTTTTGGTGGTTTTTATAACTTCTTTACTATTTATGAAACTGAACATGGAATATCTTTAGAGATGACTTCATATCTTTGGTCTTTTGGGGTTATTTGTGAAATTATTATGTTCTATTATCAAGCACCTGTACTAAAAAGAAATTTAGTCAATATTATAAAATTTTCTATTGCAATTACAGCACTTAGATGGTTTTTAATCTATTTATATCCTGATAATCTATTATTAACATTTATTTCACAATCTATTCATGCTTTCTCTTTTGGACTTTATCATAGTGCTGTAATAATTTATCTTTATACACTCTATGAAAATAAAAAATTAGCTCAACAATTTATGTATGGTGTAGCATATGGTTTAGGTGGTTTTATGGGAGC
Source organism: Arcobacter sp. (assembly GCA_965662175.1). Taxonomy (GTDB): domain Bacteria; phylum Campylobacterota; class Campylobacteria; order Campylobacterales; family Arcobacteraceae; genus Arcobacter. Next base: position 5,816 of record CBFIGT010000034.1, read on the forward strand.
TTTAACTGCTGGTTGGTTGTATGGAGAGAATCTTTTCTTATATTCAGCTATATTCTCTTTAGCTTCTTTGTTATTTGTATTTATAAATAAAAAAGAGACTACTTAAACTATCTCCATGATAAGTAGTCTTTCACTCTTTTTCTCTTGAATTTCTAAAAGTTTTAGTCCTGGTATTTCTGTGTTCATAAACTGTGCTATTGACTGAACATCATTTTTAGCCATACTATTTAAAACCATTCCCCTATAATGTTTAGCCCAATGGCTTACTACTTTTCCACCTTTTAAAAACTTCATAGTAATAACAGTAGCATTTTTAGGAGCATAAAATTTTTCATAAAATCCAGCTCGTAAATCAATAATTTCATCACCTATATACTCATCTAAATCTAAAGAAAAATTATCTTTATAAAACTTTTCTACACTAATATTAGGAAGTTTAGAGCCCTGCTTATATTTGTAGTCAGGAATTTTATCTGAAGATTTAATAGGTCCAAAGAGATTAGAAAATAAAATTACATTTTCATCAATATAAGCTTTTTCTTTATCATTTAGGTTTTTATAATCTAAGGCATCAAAAGCTACGCCATTGTATCTTTCAATTGCTTTCATTGTTGGCTTATCTTTTATACTTGAACTATACTTTTTTACATCATCTAGTTTTTTAATCCCAAACCAAGTTGATAACTCTTCTAAACTCAAAGAGCTAATATGTTTTTCATATTTTTCAATAATCTCTTCTCTTTCTTGGAATTTTTTTTCTAAAAAAAGACTCTCTTTTGAAAATGGAGGATAAGCTCCTCCCTCATTTTTTGTCTCTGCAGGTGCTAATAATATTTTCAAAGTAATCCTAATCGTCTAAAAATTCGCCACTTCTATATAGCCATTTTCCATCTATTTTTAAAAACTTACTCTTTTCTGTAAATGAAGTATCTAAACCTTTTTGTTTAAGTCCCAATTTAAAAGTAACATAAGCCTCTTCCTCTCCATCAATAAACTCAAGAATTTCAAGCTTATTAAAATCTGTAGAGTTAACAACATCTTGAATATCTTCTCTCCATTTACTTTTGTCACTTGAATACTCAATATTATCTTCATGTGTTGTATTAATTATATAGTTGATATTTCCAACAACAAATGCTGTAAATCTAGATTTCATTAACTCTAAAGCAGTTGTAGGATTTTTACCATCATGAAAAATTTTACAACAATTAATATAAGTTTTTTTACTTCCACAAGGGCAAGATGAATGTTCATTAAAAGCCATTATTAGTTCCTATTTTTTTTGGTTATTTTAACATATTTTTTTTGATTTTAGATATATTTAGAGTTTAAAAAATAAACACTTAGCGAAGTTTCTAAGTGTTTAAAAAAGATTATATACTATTCTCTTTTATTTTTGATACAAGTTTATCCCCAAAGCCTTTAATGTTTTTTAAGTCATCAACACTCTCTATCTTGTGAGTTTTTCTATACTCAATTATAGATAAAGCCTTTTTCTCTCCAATACCTTTTATTTTAACTAATTCCTCTTTTGATATTGTGTTAAAATCAACAACAGCCATAAGAGTTCCATTTGTTAAGAACATGGCAACTAAGATTATAAAAATCAAATTTTTCATGATAGCCTCCTAATAATTTGAAAAATTATTAAAAGTATACATAAATAATATTTAAAATTATCTTGATATTAGGTTTTTGTACTCTTTAGTTCTAACTTTTCTTTGAATTTCTCTTTTTACTATGCCAAAAGCGTATTTACTATCACCACCACCAATAACAGCTCTTTGCGTATCACATGAAGTACATAAAAAATATGTTTTATGTAAAATAAAATCATTTTCATAAACTAAAGTCTCATCGCACTTTGGACAATGACACTTTAAATTTACTATTAACTCTTTTTTCCACTCCCATCTCCAGGGAACTTCGTAAAGTTTATCTTCAACATAATTGTGAAAATCCTCTTCACTCCCAAAAAAAACAATATATAAAATAACAGCAACAATAATCATCACAAAAGCTGTGATTAAATAACTAATTTCCAAATAAATCCTTTAAAAAATGTATTATACTCAAAATTTATTTAATAGAGAAAAGGCTTTTATTTAATTTTAAAATCTTTAATGATACATTATGCGAAAAAAAGGAAATTAATGTTGGAAAACTTCCCTTTGGAACTTGTTTCAAATATTGTATCTTTTATTATCATAGCTGCTATTGTAGTTAGATTTGTAAAGTACAAAAAAAGAGTTGCTGTAATAGATGGCTTATATCAATTAGAAGAGAAAAAAGAGTTAAAACAAGGTGATAAAGAGTTTATCACTTCGAACCTAAAAGAGTATAAAGATAAGGCTATTACACAAGCTTCATTTTTAAAGCTTATGTATCCAGCTTTTATTTTAATTGCAGGTATATTTTTTCTATTTTTCGATTTTGCTGAAGCTATGATTCATATTAATATTCTTGTAGTTGCATATATTTATTTATATATTAAAAAAATTCATTACGCAAACTATATTAAACTTTTAGAGGGTATTAAAATTTAATGAAATCTTATTCCAATCTCTTTCTTGCTTCATTTTTAACTTTATTAGCTTGTTTAGGGTTTGGAAGATTTGCATTTGGTATGATTGTACCAAACTTACAAGAGAACCTCCAAATTTCAACGACTGCAATTGGTTTTATAAGTAGTTCTAACTTTATTGGATATTTTTTAGGAATTATAGTTGCTAGTAGAGTTTATGCTAGATTTGGTACTAATAAACTTATCTTTTTTCTTCTACTTATTCAAGGGCTTTCAATGCTAATAATGACCCTATTTGATAACTATATTTTTATCTCTATTTTGTATTTATTATCTGGATTTTTAGCTGCTGTTGCTAATATTTCTATTATGGTTTATATTTCCCATGTAGTACCAAAAGAGATAAGAGGTAAAGCTTTAGGAATAGCTGTTAGTGGAAATGGTTTTGCTATTATAATTTCAGGCTTTTTAGTACCTTATTTGGAGCAGTTTTATGATAGTTCTTCATGGAGAGTCTCTTGGTTGATTTTTTCATTAGCAATAATATTTATATCATTTTTTATTAAAAGACTTTTATCTTATGATGTTGATAATAGTATTAAATCTGAATTAAAATTTTATCACTACATAAACAATAAAAAGTTTTGGGAAATTGGAATATTATACTTTTTATTTGGGATTACATATGTTATTTATGTAACTTTTTTCGTCAGTGCTTCTGTTGTAAAATGGGAACTAAGCTCTGAAATTTCTGGATATTTTTGGTCTACTTTTGGTTTTATTTGTATTTTTGGAGCTTTTATTTTTGGAGCTATTGCTGATAAGTTTGGTACTTTTAAAACTATTATATTAGTATTTGCATTTCAGGCCTTTTCTCAATTTATTTTGATTTTTGATACTCCTAGTTATGTACTTTTTATCTCTATTTTCTTTTTTGCAATATCAGTTTGGAGTGTTCCTACTATGATTGCTATGCTTTGTACTGAATTTTTTGGACTTAATAAAACAGCACAAGTATTTTCATTGGTTACATTAATATTTGCTATTGGGCAAGCCCTTGGACCTTTGGCTGCTGGATATATTTATGACTTAACTAACTCATATGATAATGTATTTTTAGTTGCTTTCTTATTTTGTTTTACTGCTTTTGTTATGTCAATTATCTTTTCTTTTAATAAACTAAAACTATAATTAAAACCCTATATTATAATACTTATAAGCATTTTTCATAATACTTTATTTATAACTATTTCTTATACTATTTTAGCTAGTTTTAATATATTCTTCTATACTATTTTTAATATTACTAAAAGGGGAAGTTTATGAAATTTAAAATAATGTTAGCTGGTCTTGTATTTGCAGCTACTAGTATGATGGCAAATGAGTTTGTTGATTATAAAACTTTAACAAAACAGTTAAAGGCTGAGGCTAAAAAAAATGGTACTTATGCAAGTGAGGCAGAAGTTAAAGCAGCTTTAGCATCAAAAGATTGGTTAGTAGCTGATGTTAGAACAATGGAAGAGTGGGCGGCTGCTCATATTAAAGGTACAGTTAGAATTGGGCGACAAGCTCCTGAAAATGGTTTAGCACTTCATGCTTTAGATGAAGATGATAATTTTATCAAACAAAATCTAATTGTTATATGTAATAGTGCTGCTAGAGCATCTATTGAAGCTGAGACATTTAGAAAGATGGGATTTAAAACTGTAAAGATTTATGATTTATATTCATGGATTGATGCTTGTAATCCTGTAGTTACAAACTATTCAGTTAAAAAACATAAATCAGGAACTGGACTAAAATTTGGTTCATTTTATGCTGAGCATTGTTATAAAAAATAGTTTCTATTTTTACTCATAAAAAAAGGGGAGGTAAATTTTACCTCCCCTTTTTATTTTATATACAAATATTATAAAACAGGTGATTTAATAACCATCATTTTTTCATTTGTACACTCTTCCATACTATGGTGAATTCCACCCATTCCAAGTCCAGAAGCTTTTGCACCACCAAATGGCATCCAATCAACTCTAAATGCAGTGTGATCATTTACCATAACAGCAGTACCATTTAATCTTTTAACAGCTCTAAGAGCTGTATCAATATTTTTTGTAAATACAGCAGCTTGGAAAGATACCTCTAAAGCATTTGCTCTATCAAATGCTGATTCAATATCACTGTAAGAGTATATAATAACAACCGGTCCAAATACCTCTTTAGTAGATACTAAAGCATCATCAGCTGGATTTAAAATAACTGTTGGTTCAAAACATGAATCAGAGATTCTTTTTCCACCTGTTAAAATTCTTCCACCTTTGGTAACAGCTTCATTAACCCACTCTTCAACTCTATTAACTTCATTATGATTAATAAGTGGTCCAACTTCAGTTTTAGGGTCTAATTGATCTCCCACAACTAATTTTGAAGCATAATCAGATAATCTTGAAGCTACTTCATCAACAATTGATTCATGTACATATACTCTTTGAACAGATACACAAACTTGACCAGCATGGTAAAAACCACCCTTACCAATTGATGGAATTAAGTCATCAATATCAGCATCTGCTTCAACAATAACAGGTGCAACTCCACCATGCTCTAAAGCAACTCTAGTTCCATTTGCAACTTTAGAGTTTAAGTACCAACCAACAGCACCTGAACCAATAAATGTTAAAAAGTTAACTTTTGGAGAAGTTGCTAATAATTCACCACCATGTCTATCACAAACAACAGCTTGTGCCCAACCTTTTGGTAATCCAGCCTCTTCTAAAATCTCAACTAATCTAACAGCACTCATTGGAGTTTGAGTAGCTGGTTTTATTACAACAGGACATCCTGTTGCAATTGCTGGAATAACTTGGTGAACAGCTAAGTTAAATGGGTGGTTAAATGCTGAAATTGCAGCTACCACTCCAATTGGTTCTTTAAAAGTATAAGCCATTCTATTTGCACTTGAAGCTGTGTGACCCATAGCAATCTCTTTACCTTCTTGAGCACTTAATGCTTCAATAGCAAGTTTAACACCATTTATAGCTCTTTGAATCTCAACTTTAGAATCAACATAAGGTTTTCCACCCTCAGAAGCACAAAGAATTGTTAACTCTTCAACTTGTGAAGACATAATCTCTGCAACTTTTTCTAAAATTTCAACTCTTTTGTATTTTGGTAAAGCATTTTTATGATCTAAAAAAGTATCACTTGCTAAATCAATCGCAGCTTGAACTTCTTCAAAAGATGAAAAAGGAACAGTTCCTACTACTTTACCATCAAAAGGTGATGTAACTTCTATCGTACTACTCATTATCTTCTCCCTCTAATAATGTTTCAGCATTTTTTACAAGGTCATTTAAAATAGCGTGATTTAATGAATAATCAACAGCTAAATCAATTAAATGTACACCTTTACCGTTAACACATTTTTCTAATGTTTCTGTAAACTCTTCACAAGATGTTGGTCTATGACCTGTTGCACCATAAGATTCAGCATATTTAACGAAATCAGGGTTATTATAATCAAGTCCAAATGTATCGAATCCCATACCTGTTTGTTTCCATTTAATCATTCCAAATGCATTGTCATTTAAAATAATAACAGTTAAATCAAGTCCTAATCTAACAGCTGTTTCCATCTCTTGTGAGTTCATCATAAATCCACCATCACCACAAACAGTTACAACTTTTTTCTCAGGGTGTACCATTTTTGCAGCCATTGCTGATGGAAGTCCAGCTCCCATAGTAGCTAAGGCATTATCTAATAATAGTGTATTAGGTCTAGCACATTTATAGTTTCTTGCGAACCAAATTTTATAAACACCATTATCTAATGTTAAAATATCTTCAGGCCCTAAAATATCTCTAATAGTTTTTACAGCTCTTTGAGGTAAAATTGGGAATCTCATATCACCGAAATATTTAGTTAATCTTTTGTTAATAGTTTTAATAACTAATTTATAAAACTCAAAATCCCAATGTGCTTGTGGAGATAAAGCTCTATTTAAATCTTCAATAGTTCCAGCAATATCACCAACAACATCTAAGTGTGGGAAATAAGTTGGATCAACTTCTGATGGGAAAAAGTTTACATGGATAACTTTAGTAGCATCAGGACCCTCTTCCATAAAAAATGGTGGTTTTTCAATAACATCGTGACCAACATTAATAATTAAATCAGATGTTTCAATTGCAGCGTGAATAAAGTCAGCTGATGATAATGCAGCTGTTCCAAGGTTTAGTTTATGATTACCATCAACAACACCTTTACCCATTTGAGTTGTGAAGAATGGAATTCCTGAATCATTAACGAAATCAGTTAGTGCATCACCAATTCTATTTCTATTTGCACCAGCACCAATTAGGATAAGTGGTTTTTTTGCTTGTTCTATCATTCTAACAGCTTGTAAAATAGTAGTTTTATCAGCTCTTGGATATCTTACATGTTGTACAGGATATACATAATCAGTAGTTGATTGCTCTTCTGCAATATCTTCAGGTAATTCAATATGAACAGCACCTGGTCTTTCAATTGTTGCTAATTTAAAAGATTCTCTAACCATTGATGGAATGTTATTAGCATTTACAACTTGTTTAGCATATTTAGTCATTGGTTTCATCATACCAACGATATCAATAATTTGGAATCTACCTTGTTTAGATTTTTTGATTGGTTTTTGACCTGTAATCATCATCATTGGCATACCACCAAGTTGTGCATAAGCAGCACTTGTAGCAAAGTTAGTAGCACCAGGCCCAAGAGTAGAAATACAAACTCCAACTTTACCTGTTAATCTTCCATATGTTGCAGCCATAAAACCTGCACCTTGTTCATGTCTAGTTAAAATTAATTTAATGTTTGATGTTCTTAGTGCCTCTAAAAAGTCTAAGTTCTCTTCACCAGGGATTCCAAATATATACTCAACGCCTTCGTTTTCTAGCGCTTTAACAAATAAGTCAGATGCCTTCATGTTTTTCCTTTTGTTATTGTTTAATTTTTATTTTGATAAGTTTCTCACAAATAAAGTTTAAAATATCTTAAAATTAAATTTTCCTTATATTGAATATAAAAAAAATCATTTTAGTTCTATTATTACACACTTTTTTAAAAAACAAATATTATAGTAACATTAAATAAAATAACTAAATTTTATTTTCTATAAATATTAAGTTTTAAATCATTTGATATTTTAATACTTTATTCTTATTTTTTATTTAGTTTTATAATGTAAAATCTCAAAAAAAGTTTAGGAAATAACATGGCAAAATCTTTAATATTTGACTTAGACGGAACGCTTATTAATTCACTATATGATATTGCTTTAAGTATGAATAAAGTTCTTAAAAAGCACAATTATCCAGTACATGAAATAGAAAGATATAACTATTTTGTGGGAGATGGAGCATTTATCTTAGTAAAAAATGCCCTTCCTGAAAATGTAAGTGAAGAGGAGATTACTAAGGTTTTAAAAAGTTTCATTGAAATATATGAACAAAATACTCACAATAACACAAAACCCTATGAAGGTATTTATGAGATGTTAAATGAACTTGAGAATATGAAAATAAAAAAAGCTGTTCTTTCAAATAAACCACATAAATTCACTTTAAAATATGTTGAAAATCTTTTTAATAATTTCCAGTTTTTAGAAATTCATGGACAAAAAACCAATATTCCTAAGAAACCAGACCCAAGTATGGCAATTGAAATTGCTACAAAACTAAACACTTTATGTGAAGAAGTTGTTTTTGTAGGAGATACAGCTACAGATATAAAAACAGCAAAAAATGCAAATATGAAGAGTATTGGTGTAGCTTGGGGGTTTAGACCTATTGAAGAGTTAAAAGATGCAGGAGCTGATTTTATTGCTTATACTCCAATGGATATAATAAAGTATATATCTAAGTAAATAAGAAAAAACCTCAATATTACTATTGAGGTTTTTTATAGCCTAATTTTTCCATAACAGACATAGGACTTAAATCATTTAGTTCACAAACTTCTTTAAAACCATCATTTTCATTTGATTCAATACCTATTTTTTTAAGTTCACTTATAAACTCATTCGTCTCCATTCCAATAGCTTGGGCAACTTCTGAAACTGTTTTTTTACCCAAACCTGAAACTGCTAAAACTTTTACACCTTTTTTCTCAAAGTTTTTTCTAAGAGTAGTGTAAATAAATTGGGGACTAACTCCATTCTCTTTTGCTATTTGAGATAAAGATTTTTCTTCAGTAAAAGAGATATTGTTTGAAGCTAATATTTTTTTACCCTCTTCTAAATCATATCCCATTTTATTAAGAAAACTTTTTAAAGATGCTAATTCAGCGTGTGAATAAGGAGCTGTTCCATACTCTTTTTCCCATGAATCTTTAATATCACTACCAAAATCTAAAAAATTAGAGAATGGAGATATTGAATAAATAGTACCAATCAAAAAAACAAAGGTAATAAGTGAAGCAACAATCATATCTTTAGTAAAAAATATCATCTCTTTTGCACTATTTTTTAAATAACTAGTCAAAGGTTTCCAGTTATAAAAAATATGTAATATTGTTGCTAATATAAATAAAACCATAAAAGTTGAGTGAATATCTCCATACAACTCTTTTGTTATACCAAATACTTCCCAATTTGCCCAGTGGGCAACTCTTCCTGGAGGTGCTATAAAAAGCATTATTCCAGAGAATGTCATAATAATCATCACTAAAAGCATAGTTAGTGATGTGATTTTTTTTAGATTCATTTTGAATCCTTTTTCTTAGTTTATGAGTTTAATTCTACTTCAAAAAACTTTTCATCAATTTTTTTATACTCAGCAACAGAACAGGTGATTTTTAGTGCATTATCATAATCACTAAACTCTTTTAAAAATAGTTTTTGTAAATCACTTAAGTTTGCTGTTCTAAAAACAAAAAAACCTAAAATATCTTTTCCCCTTGAGCCTTGTTTTTCGATACCGTAACTATCGAACTTCCATTCAACACCCTTTGAAAAAAGAAAAACTTCATCAAGCCTCTTTTGTAGTTCATCTCTTACAGTGTTATTATACTCTTTTAAATGAACATAAAATGCTACATTTACATTATATTTTTCTTGAGCTAATTTTTTTTCAAATTCTGTTTCTGCTTCTTGTACTAATTTTGTATTATCCATCAATAAATCCTTGTTAAAATATATAATAAGTAATTATAATATGTTATACTTTTTTTAATAATAAAAAAGGAGAAAAAATGCTAAAAATAGTCACACTTTTAGTCTCATTATTTAGTTTTGTTTTTTCAAATAATCTAACAAATCCACAAACAATTTATCTCAAAAAATGCCAAATGTGCCATGCTTTGGATTATCCCGATTCCATTGAGGAAAAAAATGCAAGTGCTGCACCTAATATCTTAACTGTAATGAAAAATATAAGTAAAGGTGTTGATGCTATTGAAGAGCCTAAAACAAAAGAGGAGTTAAAAACTTTAGTAGTTGAATTTATGAAAGATTACATATATAATCCAGCTCCATCTAAAAGTTATTGTGAAGATATAGTTTTTAAAAGATTTGATTATATGCCATCATTAAAAGGGTTTATTTCACCAAAAGAGTTGGATATAGTTTTACCTTGGGTTTATGACAATTTTACCCCAAAAGAGGATTAATTATGTATGCTGTCATATTTGAAGTTTGGCCAAACAGAAATGGCAAAAAAGAGTATTTGGATATTGCCTCAAATCTAAAACTATTTTTAACTGAACAAAAAGGTTTTATCTCAATAGAGAGATTTCAAAGTTTGAGTGATGAAAATAAACTTTTAAGTCTATCTTTTTGGGAAGATGAAGAGGCCATCGCTTTATGGAGAAATTTATTTGAACATAGAGTGGCTCAACAAAAAGGAAGAAAAGAGCTTTTTGATGATTATAGAATTAGAGTTTCTAAAGTTGTGCGAGATTATACCATGAATAAAAGAGAAGAAATTCCAGAAGATTCAAAAAAGATTAATATCTCAAAAGAGAGATTTTAATCTATTCAAAATAAACATCTTTTTTTATATTATTTGCCATTTTCCAATAATCAACTTGAGCCTTACAACTATCTTTTCCAAGCCATTTTTTTACATAATTAGCACCATTATACATTTGTGATTGTTTTATAGGATCAAATATCCTATATGTTTTATCATTTCCAACATGTGATTGATAGGCAAAATTTCCATAATTTGAAGCTGGATTAAAATCTATCAAATAACTTTCAAAAAAAGCAGCTCCAATTCTCCAATCAAGCCCTAAATTTTTTACAAAATAGCTAGCTACTAATTGTCTATTTCGATTACTTAACCAACCTGTTGTCTTAAGTTCAACTATACTTGCATCAATAACATCTACTTTTGTATTTCCATCTAAAAAGTTTTGAAGCTCTTTTTTATCATCTTTAAAATTAAAATCAATTCCTTTTAATCCTGATTTTAAAAACAGTTTATTTCCACTATTTTTCATAACTAAATAAAAGAAATCTCTCCATAGCATCTCGAAATATATCCAATAAGAAGAGTCACTTTTTGTAGTTTGTTCTTCTTTTTCTTTTATTTTTTCATAAATTCGTCTTGGACTTATACATCCAATTGCTAAATATGGAGAAAATTTAGTTGAATTATCAAATCCACTCATTTCATTTCTTGTGGTTTTATACTCATGAATAAAATCCATATAATAATCAACTCTTTTTAAAGCTTCATATTCTCCACCTTTAAAAACTATTGCATTGGGATTTTTTATCTCTATTTTAGGAATATCTAAAGGAAGTGATTTATACTCAATATAGTTTTTAGAAGAGATATTGTTTATGGGTTTAAGAATTTCTAATTTCTCAGCTTTTTTACGAAATCCCGTAAAACTTTTTGTGTAATCAAAATAAAAGGGTTCGATTAATGTTTGAGAGAAATATGACCGGTGTTGATACTTTTTTAATTTATCCTCAAATATTTTCTCTTCTGTTCCAACCTCTTGGTCAAAATAAACAGTTATCTCATATTTTTTTGATAGTTCTTCTAAACTTGTTTCAAGATTATCTACAAAAGAGAGATTAATATTATATTTTAAAAGATTTTCTTGAAGATTTAGTAAAGACTCTTTTATGAACCTTTCCCTAAAAACTTCACATTTTTTAAAACCATAAATTTCACCCTCTAGGTTTTCCAAACTATAAAGACCTAATACCTCATCACTCTCATTACAAGCTTTATGCAAAGATATATTGTCGTCTATTCTAAGATTATTTCTAAATACTATTATTGATAATTTCATAACAAATATTAACAAGATAACTCATTTTTAATATGAATTTTTTGTTAGTTTATATTTTTAAAGCAATACCTGATAAAACAACAAAATAGCAATAATAAATAGTATTACTTTTAAAATCTTTTTATAAAGATTTTCAGGTATCAATCTTTTTAGTTTTATTCCTAAAAATAGTGCAAATAAAACTGCAAATACAGATAAAAAAGAGCTTGTTGCAACTTCAAATGTCAAAGATGAAGCAAAAGTGAAAAGTGTGATTTGTGTTAGTTTTGAAAATAGAAAACAGAAATTTGCAGCTTGTATCATCTGTGCTTTTGTAAACTTTGACTCCATTGAATAGATTATTAAAACAGGTGCTATTACATTTGTAAGACCACCAATTATTCCACCACCTATTCCAAATATTGCCCTTGCTTTTTTTGGCTCTTTTCTTATATAGGGAAGGGAGAATTTAAATTTATCCATAAATAAATATATAAGAATCATAAATGCAAGTACTAGTTTAAAAACCTCAGAGTTACTATATATTAGAATTCCCGTACCAATAGCACTTCCTATAACTGTAAAAAGTCCCAAAGGATAGAACTCTTTTAAAGCTTTGAAAAAGTTCCCCTCACTTGCTATGCTTATAATATTTACAAAAAGTGTAGGGATTAGTGTATAAATTATTGCTGTTTGAATATCAGTAAAAAGAGCTATCAAAGGAGTTGCGATTATTGGAAAACCAAAACCAACTCCCCCATGAATAAAAGCTGCGAAAAAGAGGATTAGACAAAGTTCAAAGAAAAATGATTCCATATTTATATAATCTCCGAACTCTATTATTTACTTTTTTTATATCACTCTCTTTTGCAATTTTTCTTAATAACTCATTGAACCTGCATTTAAAAGTCCAATTGAAATAGATAAAAATGCCATAAAAATTCCAACAGAGATAATTCCCTCAGAAACCTTAGTTTTAAAAGAATATTTCCCACCAAGTCTTGTAACAATAAATGCAAAAATTAATTGAATTAAAATTGCAACAACTCCCCAAATAACAAAATCCAAATATGATGTAGAGTGAACTAAAGCACTATATAAAGGAATTGACACCCCAATAATCGCTCCACCAAAACCAAGAGCCGCTGCTAAATTGTTATCTTCAAAAATAAGCTTATAATCATCATAAGGTGTAACAATCGCATATAAATAAAGAAAAACAATAACCAATAATAAAGCTGTAATAAAAAAGCTAATAAAGCCTATAAATAATCCTAATTCCATTTTAAATCCTTTTTTCGCAATTCTATCTGAAAATTGCTATATCATTTATTACTAGTGCTCAGAATATCTTTAAGTTCTATTATTTTTTTTTCTAATTCTTCTAATTCATTTGAACAAATGTCAAAAACCGTTTCAGAATCTATATCAACATAATGAAATAGCATCCAATTTATCAAGTCCATCATCTGAATCCAAAAAATCATCACCTGATTTTATTGTTTTAAATCTTCTCTTTATTAGTTTAATACTTTCTAAAATAAAATCTATTAACTCCAAAGTTGTTGATTTATCCATAAATCACTTCTTTTTGAATTTGATTAAATATTGCACCATTACTTCTTTTGTGTTTGTGCATCAAATCTATTTTTTTATTGTAAAGTTCTTCAAGATATACCCATAAACCAGATATGTTTTTAAAGGTTTTGTTTTTAAACTCCACATAGATATCAATATCGCTGTATTCTGTTTGCATATCTTTTGCATAACTTCCAAAAAGTCCAATTTTATCAACTTCAAAAGTATTTTGAATATAACTTTTTTCTTTTGAAAGCTTTTCTAAAATATCTTTTTTTGTCATTTGAACTCCTTTTTTGGATTTATTATATCAAAATATTGGGACTTTTAATGATGTTTAATGAGCTTTAAATCATCTCAAAATCTTATTTACTAGTTCTTTGTAATCTTTTACACAATCATAAATAATGTTTTCATCAGATAGCGATTCGAAATATTTTTTTGCATATTGTATTTTCAAATCTTCCGCACCTTTTAGTTGAAGCTCTTCACAATCCCCTTTTGTCTCAGCTATAAAGTAGATATTTTTTTTATCTGCTTTTTCAAAAACTACTGCCCAATCAGGATTATAACCACTTTTCAAAATTGGCATTGGTATCTTAAAATCATTAGGAAGTTTTGCATATACTACTATTTGCCCACTATCCATATTTTTTGCAAAATCTCTTTCTACTTTTGAGTCTGATTTCAAATAATCATATATATGTTTTTTTACCTCAATTGTGTCACCTGATAAATTACATTTAAAATGAGGAATTGTAAAAATATCAGTTTTATACTCCTCATTTGTTTTGAAATATTTTATTCCACTTATTAAAAGTTTTGCTTTTTGTGTGTTTATTATATGAGCAACTTTTATTATAAAATCTTCAGGATTTGATTTAAACATTGCAAACTTATCTTCTCTTATTTCACTTAAAATTGCAACGGCTGTTTTTCTTGTAAGTTGTGTATTTTTTACAATCTCTCCTATTAAGTCATATTTTGTATAACCTAATTCATAATCCATCAATTCATAACTATTTTGTGATTCTTCCATCATATTTTTATCTTTTGATAAATCACCTACTTCCAAAAGAGATTTTTGTGTACCTGTTGTGATTTTGACTTTTACTTTTGTCACTTCCAAAGTTTGATTTATAGTTTCAATACTATTTGTTTTCAAATCTTCAC
>CBFIGT010000035.1:0-19642 GCA_965662175.1 Arcobacter sp.
ATATACCCTTGTGGAACTATTGAATCAAAATATAATCCCTCATCAATATTGTCTAAAATAGATCCCGTTAGAAAATCATTTATTGTATCTTCATCCAAGTCATATCTTAAAGCCAATGTAAAAAAGTCTTTTGTATTAAATATTCTAAAATCTCTATTTTTTAAAAACTGATTTACAGATTCATAAATCTCTAAAGCTCCAACTTGTTTTGAAATATTTACAATATGTTTTAACTCTAATCCAATCATATCACTCAAAAATCTATATAAAGCATCTGAGAATTTAACAGTTACATTAAACGTACTAAACTCTAAAATCATATATCGATTTTCTACATTTAAAATATTTTTTAATACATCGCTAGTTTGCTCTAAAACAAATGCTGAAACACCAATATTTGAAGTGAAATAATTAATAGCTTTTTCATCAACAAATCTCAATTTAAAATCTAGTTTTGTTGACCAATACTGTTTTAAAGCTTCTGTTGTAGGAGTTCTTCCTGAACTCACATGCTCTTGAGCTAAATATCCCTCATCACCTAACTTCTTAAAGTAACCTCTAATAGTCGCAGGTGAGTATGTAATATCATACATACTTTTTAATTGAGATGAACCAATAGGTTCTAAATGCTCAATATAAGCTTTAATAATAGATTGTAATAAAAACTCTTTTTTATCCATCATTTCACAACCAATCTGTTTTTTTAGCACTCATAATCCTAAACTGCTAAAGAATTATACACTATTGAGTCTTATTTTGTCAAGTATATTTTGGCATTATGCATATAAAAGTGCTAATTTAAAAAAATCTTTACTCTTTTGATTCTTCAATATCAATTTCCCAAATAACAGAAATCCCGTATTCTTCACTTAATGTAATATATTTTTGATAGGTTTTTTTAGGCTTATAGCCTTGAGTATATAAAGTTACTATGACATCATTTCCTAATAATAGTTCTCTTATCTCTTTTTGTTTTAGATATTTTCCATATTTTCTTAAAGCATTTTGCCATATTCTAAATGAGCAAGTTGATTCTTTAGTTAGCTCAAACATCTCTCCATCTTCACTGTACCAAGAGGCATTTGTGCAAGCATACATTTCAACTTTTTTACCATTTACCTCTTTTTTTCTAACTTCAATTTGGCCATCTTTACAATATGGGCATTTTCCTAAAATCAATTATAATCCTTAAAAAAAACTCTGCTTTTATAAATAAATATCAACACACCTAATAAAAGTAGCGAACAAAATATAATTGTAAAATCCCAACCAAAACTTTGATATAACATTGGAGGAATTACAGAACCAACCGCACCACCAATATAATAAAAACTCAAATACATTCCTGAGGTTAATGCTTTTTGAGTCTCTTTTAAAGAGTTAGCAACTCTTGTGCTTACGGTATGAATAATAAACATTCCAAAACAGAATAAAAATACATTTAAAAAAGCAATAATTGGATTTGCAATTAAAAAAAATCCAGTTGATACTAAAAATGTGGATATTCCAAAAAGAACACTTTTCATCTCTTTTTTGAAAAACTTTATAATTTTGTGTATAAATAAAGAGACAACAATTCCAACACCATAACCTAAATATAAAAGTCCAATTTGACTCTCAGTTGTACTTGGGTCAAGCTCTTTTATTCTAAATGGTAAAATATTTAAAATCCCAGCAAAAACAAAAAAAACAATAAACATCAAACTATAAATAACTACAAATCTCTTATCTTTTAATATCTGCTTTATATCAAAAACTGTTGCTTTTGTTAGGTGTGCCTCACCATCAAACTCTAATTTACTTATCAAAAATAGTCCTATCACAGAAGCAAAAGAGAGAGATAAAAATACCATCTCCCAACCAAAATATGTTGCAATATAGCCTGAAAAAACACGTCCAACTAATCCTCCAAATACAGTAGAAGCCACATATATTGACATATTTAGTTTCACATTTTGCTTATCAATATTTGCCAAAATTGACATAGAAGAGGTTAATATTGCAGGTATTACAATAGCTTCAATAGTTCTAATAGCTAAAAACATTTCATAACTATTAGTAAATGATAAAAGGGTATTTGTAATAATCAAAATAAAAGAGGCAATAAGAAGCATTTTTTTTGCATTTACCCTTTCTAAAATATATCCATAAATAATAGGAGCAATGGCAAGAAATAGCATAATAACAGCTGTAAATTGGGAAGATTTAACAATTGATATATTAAACTCTTTTGATAAAAGAGGTTGTAATGGTTGTGTTGCATACATAATTGAGAGTATTACAACAATATTAAATACAATAATAAAGAGTTCTTTTTTTTTCATTTTAACTTAAATTTATATAAATAAAAAAGGTGAGAAAAAATTCTCACCTTTTATATTCTGATTATTATAAAACCTACATATAAGGAAGTTCGATTATATAACCATAACCTTTTTGAGAGATAATAAAATCATCATCAATAATTTTATCTTTTAATCTTTTCATAACTGTTCTAAATGCAGAGTCATTTGTAGTTAAGTCACCCCAAACATCCTCTTTAAATTTTTCAACAGAAACAACTTCTCCAAGATTTTTAATTAGTACTTCTAAAATTTGAGACTCTTTTTTAGAAAGTTTTACACTAAGTCCATCTTTATACAAAAGACTTCTTGTTCTATTGTATGTATATGTATTGTTTAAAACTAATGGAGAATCATCCTCTTTAGTCTCTTTTTTTGTTGCTAATAATTCATCATTTGCTTTTTGAAGCATATCCATCATATTATCAACATTTAAAGGTTTTACAAAGTATCCCAACACTTTTAAGTTAATAAGCTTTAATAAATCTTCTTCATTTTTATGAGCTGATACTATAATAAATCTTTGTTCTGGAATAATTTCCAGCATCTCATCAATCATCTCAATTCCATCTTTATTAGGCATTTTAATGTCTGTTAAAACTAAATCAAAAGATTTATCTTCATCATGTGCTTCTTTAAAGTAATCAATTCCCTCTTGTCCATCACTAGCAACAACCACTTCATCAAAGATTGTATTTAAATAAAAAGATAGAGTTTTTCTTGCAACCTCTTCATCTTCTACTAATAAAACTCTAGTTGTATATGTACTCATATAGAGCTCCTATTTATATTTTGTTATTTTAATATTAATTGACAGCTAGTATACCATTTTTTTAATTAATTGTATAAATTATTTCAATAAATTACAATATTTTTTTTCAAAAGCTACAATTTTTAAAAGTTATTAATATTTGACCTTGCTTAAATAGAGCCCATAAGGTGAAGCCGGCACTTTAAAAATATAGTTTTTTTTATCAAGCTGATTTTTCAAATCCTCTTTTGTCAAAACACCACTTGATATTTTTAATAAAAATCCAACCATTAATCTCATTTGAGAACGCAAATAAGAGTTAGCCTCAAACTTAAATACATAAACATCTTTATATTTATAAAAAGTAGCACTATAAATCTCTCTTACTAAGTTCTCTTTTCCACTTCCACGCTTGTGAAAATACTCAAAATCGTGAACTCCCTCAAAAAGTTTTATGGCCTCATTTATTTTTTTTTCATCAATTTGTTTAAAATAAGTTATATAGTTGGCAAAAAAAGGTTCTAGTTTTTTATTGCTTATAAAATATCTATAAACTCTTTTTTTAGCATGAAATCTAGCATGAAATTCATCAGCAACCTCTTTTATACTTTTTACTCGTATTGATAAGGGTAGTTTATTGTTTAAAACCTCTTTTAATTTTTGTAAATCTTTCCAAAAAGAGGGAATTTTTATATTAAAAACCTGTCCTGTAGCATGTACATCTTTATCTGTTCTTCCACTAAGTGTAATATTAGGCTCAATATTTAAAATATTAAATACTTCCATAAGTTTATCTTCAACACTTCTTTTATTTGCTTGTTTTTGACTTCCTAAATATAAAGAACCGTCATAAGAGATAGTTATTTTGACATTCATTAATAAACTTTTTTAATATTTCTTCTATATAAATAGTAAGTAAATAAAAACCAAACAATAGGCAAAGTATATAAGGCATTAAAAATAATAGATTTCGATAAATAATCAGAAAATATGTAGTATACAACAGTAAAAGAGACAGCCAATGCAACTGAACTATTTTTTTCATACCTTGGATTAAAGTATCCAAAACTTATAACAGCAAATAGAGATATAAAAGGAAAGATAGATGTTAAAATATAAAAAGTAAACTTATCACCGTCATTATAAACATTAATTCTTTTTTCCCAATAATCATAAACATTTGTATAAACATCTAACTTTGTTTGGGCAACAGTATCATTTATATGCATTTTTTCATAATTTATTTGATTAACCTTATCTTTTTCAAAATAAAAGGTTTTTCCATTATTTAATACAAAACTTAAATCTCCTGATTCATTATTTAAGTTTGCACTTTTTGAAATAATAAATTGGTCAAGCTCTTTTTCTGTTTTAAAAAGTTTCACCTCTTCATAATATTTATCATCTTTTTTACTAATATAGATAAGCCAATCACCAAACTTTTGACCAAACTCAGAGGCTTTAATATTAAAGTTTGCCTCTTTGGTTTTTTGATCCATTAATTTATTTGTTAAATATTTTGTTTTAGGAATAAGCCCTAGGGATATAACTAATAAAGATATGGAGATAATAAAACTTACAGGTAAAAATATTTTTAATATATTTTTAGGATTTAATCCAAAAGAGGTAATAACAATAAGTTCATATTCACTTGAAAGTTTTGCTAAGGTAATTACAAGTGAAATAAAAAATGATACAGGTAGAGTATAAAAAAGTATATTTGGAATTACATATGAATATAGTGTTGCTAATTCAAAAAAGTTGATTGTTACAACAGAGGTAAATGAAGCAATCCTAACTAAAAATATAATTGAAGTAATAAAAAATAGTCCTAAAAAAATAGGAAAGAATGCATTACTTAACTGTGATAATAAATACCCTTTTAACTTCACTAAATACCCTTTGATAATGAAAAAAGATACTCAATCATAAAACCCAAAAGTAAATAAGGTATAAAAGGTGTTTGATTATCTCTTTTTTTAATAATATTATAAATTGATGGAATTATAGCAAAAAGTGCTGCTAAAAATATAGCTACAAGACCTGCTTTTATTCCTAATATCGCTCCAATAAGTGCAATAATAGGAATATCGCCCTCACCTAAGGCTTTTTGTTCTTTTAATGATTCATCTTTTGTTATCTTAGATTTTATATTTTGAATATAAAAAGTAACCAAAAAATCTAATATTACAAATGCCCCTGCAAAAATAAATGCATTTTTAAAACCCAAAATAAAATCATTATAAGTTGTCAACATCCCTACTATAAAAGCTAATAATAAAATAGTATCAGGAACAGCTTTATAAGCAAAATCTATAAAAGCTAACACTATTAAAATATAAAAAAGAGTTAACATTATAAAAAAGTCATAGCTAAAGCCAAGTTTTAAAAAAAGAAGTAAAGTAACTATTGCACTAAAAATTTCTACAAAAAAATAGTTAATAGAGAATTTCTCTCCACACTTTATACAACGCCCTTTTAAAAGTAAATATGAGAAAATCGGGATATTAAAATACCATTCTATTTTTAATCCACATTTAGTACAGTGACTTCTTGGAGTAATAATTGATTCTCCCTTTGGAACTCTTATTATCACTACATTTAAAAATGAGCCAATAATTGCACCAAAAAGAAAAACAAAAAGATTAGATAGCTCCAAATCTTCTCTCTCGTTTATTATAATCACTAATTAAATCATCAAGTTCATCTTTTGAAAACTCAGGCCAATAGGTTTTTGTAAAAAACATCTCAGCATAAGCATTTTGCCAAAGAAGATAATTAGATAATCTTATCTCTCCACTTGTTCTAATCATCATATCAACATCAGGCATTCCACTTGTATCTAAACAAGCTTCCAAATTCTCTTCATTTGGCTCTAAGTTTTGCTCATTTAGTTTTTTTACAGCTCTTATAATCTCATCTCGTGAGCCATAGTTTAAAGCTAGAACTTGAGTTAAACCATCACCTTTTGAAGTTTTTTCTTCAGTTAATTTTATAACTTTTTGTAAAGATTTAGAGAACTTTGATAAATCCCCAATTGCTTTAAATCTAACTCTATTTTCTAAATAAACAGGCAACTCTTTTTTTAGATATCTCTCTAATAATTTCATTAAAAATTCAACTTCTAATTTTGGTCTTGACCAATTTTCAGTTGAAAAAGCGTATAAAGTAAGATATTTTATTCCAATATTATTAGCATGTGTTGTAATCTCTCTTACAACTTTTGCACCCTCTTCATGTCCAGCAGTTCGGTTAAGACCTTTTTCTTTAGCCCATCTACCGTTTCCATCCATTATTATTGCTATATGTTTTGGTAGATTATTCATAAAACTCCGATGATAATGTATTTAAAAGATTTAAGGAGATATCAAATTTATCTCCACTAAAATTTATTGTTTTATTATTTATTATTAAGTCAAGCTCGTTTGTAGATGAACCAAAAGAGTTACTCTCTCCAATTACATTTAAACAAACAGCATCAATTTTTTTCTCAATGCACATATTTTTTGCATTTTCACTTGCTATATTAATATCCATTTCAGCTTTAAAACCAACTGTATAGATTTCATTTTTATTTAAACTTGATAAAATATCCATATTTTGTTTCAACTCTAAACTCCAAGTAGCTCCAATCATACTTTTTTTAAGTTTTCCATCTTGGGGATAAGTTGGTATATAATCACTTATTGCAGCTACCATAAATAAATAAGGCTTTTTTTGAAGTAAAGCTATTTTATCTTTTTTTGCAGCTTTAATTGAATCTTCCAAATGCTCATACATCTCTTGGCTACTTTGCACTTTTATAATATGAATATCATTTGGTAAATTCTCATAACCTCTAGTACTAACCAAACAAACATCAGCACCCTTTAAATATAAAGCAAGTGCTAAAGAAGAAGCCATTTTACCAGATGAAAAGTTAGAAATATATCTTACATCATCAATTTTTTCAACTGTTCCACCACCACTAATTACAACTTTTCTATCACTCCAATACTCATCTTTTAAAAGCTCTTTTAAAGTTGCATAATATATATCCTCAACTTCACTCATAGCTCCAACACCTACATCTCTACAAGCTAACTCTTTTGATACAGGCTCAACAATTTTATACTTAGAAAGTTTAAGCATTTTAAGGCTTTCAATAGTTATTGGATTTTGTATCATATTTGTATTTGCAGCTGGACAAAGTAGTTTTATTTTTGGATATGCTAAAGCTGTTTGAGTTAATATATTATCAGCAATTCCATTTGAAAGTTTATTTATAGTATTTGCACTTGCAGGGGCTATTACAAAAATATCAGCCCATTTTCCAATTGATATATGATTATAAAGAGACTCTTTATCCCAAGACTCATTTTCATCATCTAATATTTTTGCTTGAGAGATAGTTTCAAAAGTTAGGGGTGCTATAAATTTTTTAGCACTTTTTGTCATTATAACTTTTACATTAGCCCCCGCTTTTATATATAGTCTTACAAGTTCAATTGTTTTATAAATAGCAATTGAACCTGTCACTCCAACTAATATATTTTTATTTTTTAACATTCTTCTTCCCAAAAAACTTGTAAAAATAACCATCTATTACTTTTGTGGCTGCTCTTGTAATTATTAAACTTCCTTTTGGTACATTTCTAGTTACAGTACTTCCAGCACCAACTAAAACATCATCTTCTATAGTTACAGGAGCTACAAGTTGTGTATCACTTCCAATAAATACATTTTTACCTATTTTTGTTTGGTATTTTTTAATTCCATCATAATTACAAGTAATTGTTCCACAACCTACATTTGTACCCTCATCAATTTCACAATCACCAAGATATGATAAGTGACCAGCTTTCACACCATTTAAAATAGCTTTTTTAGTCTCTACGAAGTTTCCAATATGTGTATTATTTAAGTATGAACCTGGTCTAACTCTAGCCATTGGCCCAGCATCACTATTTATTAAAGTTGCATCTTCAATCACTGTATTTGTTTTAATATGACAATTCTCTATTTTAGTTTTTCCTAAAAGAGTTACTCCATTTTCAATAATAGATTCACCTAAAATCTCAACACCATCTTCAATATAAATAGTAGATGGTAATCGCATAATAACACCAGCTCTCATAAATGCTTCTTTTAATCTATCTTGATGAATTACTTCAGCTTCAGCTAATTCAAATTTTGAATTAACCCCTTTAAAGTTCTCTTCACTAACAGCCAATGGAACTAATTTTTGTCCATTTTTAATAGCCATCTCAACTAAATCAGTAATATAATACTCATTTTGAGCATTTTCATTTGAAAGAAGGGGTAATGAGTTTAATAAAAATTCTGAATCAAATTGATAAATTCCAGCATTTGCTGTTGTAATTGCTAACTCTTCACTTGAAGCATCTTTTTGTTCAACAACTTTTACAACTTCACTATCTTTTATAACCACTCTTCCATATCCATCAGCACTCTCAAGCTCTAAAACAGACATAACAATAGTTGCTTCTACATCAAACTTTTTAAGCTCTTGGGCTTGAATTAAAGGCATATCACCATTTAAAACCAAAGTTTTTTCATATTTTGGTTTTATTCCCATAACAGCACCACCTGTTCCTGGGAAATTTATATGATCTTGAATAACATAGTTAACTTTATTTCCAAAATAAGTTTGCATAGTTTGTCTAACTAAATCAGCTTGATGGTATAAAACAACAGTAATATCGTCACTTAATTCTAAAGCCTCTTTTATTGAAAAATAAAGCATTGGTTTACCTGAAATTTTATGTAAAACTTTTGGAGTTTCAGATTTCATTCTAGTACCAGCACCAGCAGCCAAAATTATAATTGATGTATTATTCATTATTCATATTCCTTTTATTAGTTTAATTTTCTCTTATCTCTTTTTTCAAGTTTTCAATAACTTGTTCAATTGCATTTCTCATCTTTTCATCTGTTATATTATTTTGTAATAATCTACCTAGATTAGCCTCTTTTTCCCTAAAAAATGCACAAATAGCCTTAGACTTTTTAGCCTTATTGTACATCAAAACTCCAGAAGCTATAAGTACAACCACTAACTTTGTATGTCCCAAAATTGCAGCATAATTTAAAATAGTAAATCCAGCATAATCAGGTTCATTCATATCAGCTCCAGCTGAAATCAAAAGTCGTGCAATTTTATAATTACCCTTCCATTGAGTATGATGTAAGGCTGTTCTTCCTTGTCTATCTTTTATATTTAAATCAGCTTTTTTTGTTAGAAGTTTTTCCACTAACTCTAAATCATCAGCAATAACAGCCTTATGATAAATTGTTCTTCCCTCACTATCAATTACATTTGTATCAATTCTAAATTTAAGCATAAAAACGACTCTCTCTAAAAAAGCCTCTCTTTCACTTAGTTTTTTTAGTTTTAATCCATTATCAATCATCAAAGATAGAGGAGTATTTCCATTATTATCAGAGATATTTGCATCTGCGCCATTATTTAAAAATAGTTTAGTTAGCTCTAAATTATTATAATTTACCACATCAAAAAGAATAGTTTTACCATCTGTTCTTTGAACATTAAACCTTGGTTTTTTCGCTAATAACCTTTTTAAAAGTTTAAAATAGTTTCCATCCTCAACAATATCTAAAAATCTTCGTGAGCTAGGTCTAACTCCATTTTCTTGGATTAAAACCATATCAGTTACATCATCAATAATAGTTCTATCATTTAAATCACGATGATTTAAATCAATATTTTTTTCAATTAAAAAATCTATCATTTCAAGGTTATCAAAACCTTTGATACACTCTTGAAAAAGTATTGTTTTTCCCTCTCTATCTTCAGCATTTATATCAGCTCCCGAAGAGATTAAAAACTCTATATTTTTCATATTTTTTTTATCAACTTCATAAAAAAGTGCTGTTTTTCCAGCACTATCTTTTCTATCAATCATTAAACCATTTTCAATTAAAACAGAGGTCATTTTAAGATAATTATTTGAGCTATCAACATATCTATACTCTGTTAATCTATACTTTTCAGGGTCATTCTCTTCAGCTATTGAAATTATTTTTAAAATCTCATCAAGAAGAATTTTTCCTGTCATATCTTTTACATTTAAATCTATTCCCCTATCAATCAAAGCATCAATAGTCTCTAAATGAGTTGAACCTTTTAAAATCACTTTAAAAAGAACATTTCTTCTATTTTTATCTAAAACATTAATATCTAAACCATAATCTATTAAATATCTCATAATAGTTTGGTCATCTTTTAATGCAGCATAAAAAAGTGCTGTTTCTCCATTTTTATCAACAATATCAACATCATCAATATTGTTTAAAATCTCTTTAATTATATCTAAGTCTCCACCCTCAACAGCGTCAAAGAGTACAGTTCTTCCATAATTATCCCTATAGTTTAAATCAGCACCATGATTTAATAATATTTCAAAAACCTTATGATTTCCCTCTATGGCAACATCTTGAATTAAAGTTCGTCCCGAAGAGTTTACATAATTTATTGAGGCATTTTGACTAAGTAAAAATCTAATCATCATTCCATCAGAGTTTAAAGCAGCATCAAAAAGAGGAGTTTTCCCATGGTTATCTTCAGCATCTAAATTCATACCATTTTTAAGTAAAAGTTTAATAGCCTCTATTCTTCTTTTTTGAACCAACTTAAAAAGAATAGTCCTTCCCTTCTCATCCCTAGTATTTATATTTATTCCACTATCAATAATCTTTTGTATCTTAGCTTCATTTAAATAATCTTTCATTAACTCTTTATGCAAAGATTGATAAGTATCAGGCTTGAAGAGATTCAACATTAAACTTTTCCTTTAAAAACTTTAATAATAGGGTTCATTATATCTAAAAAAGATTAAAATCTACGTCTACGCCTTTGAAAAGGCTCTTTTTTGGGATACTCTTTTTTCTCACGATTATCATCTAATCTTATGTTTTTTTTCAAAGAGTTTTCACAAAATTTATTTAATGCAGCTCTTTGAATAGTAGCTTTTATACCATCAGGAAAAAGTTCAGGAAGTTTATATGAAAGCCAAAGATAAAGTGATATTTTTTTAATCTCATCTTCAACTAAAAGTAAATCCCTTTGGGTTTTTGCAACTTTTGGCAAAGTAATAGAGGGTTTATATCTAACAACTCTATTTTTTAAAACAGCATTAATATACATATCATAAGCTTGAACTATAATTTGTGATTTAATTGATATTGGAGCTTGAGATAACATATATTTATCTTCAAGTTTAAGATTAAACTTTTGGTCAACAATCATAGCAGCACTTATCATAGATGAAATATTTGCAGCTTTAAAAGGCCCATCAAACTTCATATTTGAAGAGAAAAACTTTAAAACTTTTGTTAAAGATTTTGTCTTTAAATGTTTTGCTAAATTTTCTAATTGTTCATTATTGATTTTTACTCTAAATGGAGGTTTTATTGTTCTAATTGGCTTAGAATACTCCTCTTTTATATACTCTAAACTCTCTTTTGTAGTTGCTCCAAAAAAGCCTTTTTCATGGTGTCCATAACGCCCTGCTCGACCTACTATTTGAACTATCTCATTTACATTTATTCCACGTCTTGAAATTCCATCAAATTTTGTATGTGTAGTAAAAAGTATAGTTTTAATAGGTAAATTAAGCCCCATAGCAATTGCATCGGTTGCTATTAAAATATCTGTCTCTTTTTCCCTAAAACGTCGTGCTTCATCTCGCCTAACCTCAGGGGAGAGATTTCCATAAATAACAGAAACTTTATGTTTCTTATGAAGTTTTTGTTTGAGTTTTAAAACATCAGATCTTGAAAAAGCAATTAAAGCTGTACCACTCTCCAAATTTCCTAAAGCTATATGCCTATCTAAAAGTTGCAACTCATTTTTTCTTTTAAATTTTACAACATTTAACTCTTCGCCCAAATATGAAGCTATTTTTTTAATAGCCTCCAAAGCATTTACACTTCCTGTCATAATAATTTTTTTAGCAGGACATCCAATAATAGCATTAACCCAAGCCCAACCTCTATCAGCATCATCTAACATCTGAACTTCATCAATAACAGCAACATCAACATCCATATTAAAATCAATCATCTCAATAGTTGAACAAACATGCCCAGCATCTTCATCAATATTTTGCTCTTCACCTGTGATTAAAGTAGTTGCAATTCCCTCTTTTTTTAAATCCTCAAATCCCTCTAAAGCTAACAATCTAAGAGGTGCTAAATATAAACCACAATCAGCTTTTTTAAGCTCACTCATAGCACTATAAGTTTTCCCTGAATTTGTAGGACCCACATAAAAGTACAACTCTCTTTTTAATGTCCGGGCCAAAGGATATAAAGATTTTATATCACAATTTAATAACTCTTTTAACTGTTCTTGCCAATTTGTTTTCATATTTTTCTTTTTTGATTTTATTAGTATTAAATGGATTTTATCATAAAATATTAACATTACACTAAAAGATTTTAAGGGATTTTAATGACTTGCGACTATTTTGGAAAATGTGGCTCTTGTACTTTGTATAATATGGATTATAAAGAACAGTTAAATTATAAATTAAAAAGAGAAAAAGAGAGATTTTCTGATATTACAAATATTGATTTTGAGATTATCAAAAGTGAAGAGAGCCATTTTAGAAATAGAGCAGAGTTTAGATTTTGGAAAAATTTTGATGAAGATGATAATGCAACTATCTCATATGCCATGTCAAGTTTTGATAAAACTGCTTTAGAAATTGATTCTTGCACAATTGTTTCAAATGATATAGCTAAACTTATGCCAAAACTTTTAGAAGAGATATCAAGTGATAAAATACTATTTCATAAAATATATTCTGTAGAGTTTTTAAACTCAACAATTGGTGATATGCTTGTAACTTTAATCTATCACAAAAAACTAGAAAAAGATTGGGAAGAAAAAGCAAAAGAGCTACAAGAGAAGCTAAATATCAAAATCATAGGAAGAAGTAGAAAACAAAAACTAATCCTAACAAATGATTACATAGAAGAAGAGTTAAACATTCAAAACTCAACATTCAAAATCAACTACAAAGAGGGTGGATTTACCCAACCAAATGCAAAAGTAAATGTAAAAATGATAGAGTGGGTTTTAAATAATATTAGCCCATCTAATGATTTATGTGAGCTTTATTGTGGTGGAGGAAATTTCACAATTCCATTATCAACAAAATTTAATAAAGTCCTAGCAACTGAGATTTCTAAAACATCAATAAACTCAGCAATTAAAAACTGTGAACTAAATAATATTACAAACATAGATTTCATAAGAATGAGTTCAGAAGAGTTCGTAGAAGCACTACAAGCTAAAAGAGAGTTTAGAAGATTAAAAGATGTTGATTTAAAATCATATAACTTTTCAACAATATTCATGGACCCACCAAGAGCAGGATTAGATGATACAACAAGAAACTTAGCAAAAGATTTTGAGCAAATAATCTATATCTCATGTAACCCCGAAACACTACATCGTGACCTAAAAGAGTTAACAAAAACTCACCAACTCTTAAGATTCGCTTTATTTGACCAATTTTCTTATACAAATCATATTGAGTCAGGTGTGATTTTAAAAAAAATAAGCTAAAATATAAACATAAAGTCAATTCCGAAAAGGTAAAACTATGAGAATCAATACAAACGTAGCTTCTTTAAATGCACAAGAAGCAGCAAAAAACACAAATACAAAACTTACAAGTTCACTAGAGAAATTATCTACTGGTCTTAAAATCAATAAAGCAGCAGATGATGCTTCTGGTTTATCAATTGCTGATAAATTAAGAACACAAGCAAGCTCAATTGGTCAAGGTATCTCAAATGCTAATGCAGCAAACTCTTTAATTCAAATTGCTGACAAAGCTATGGCTGAGCAATCTAATATTTTAGATACAGTTAAAACTAAACTAATCCAAGCATCTACTTCTACAACTTCTGAAGATGGTAGAGAAGCTATTAGAAAAGATATCCAAAAACTTCTTGAACAGTTTGATAATATAGCAGGTCAAACTAACTATAATGGAACTAATCTTTTAAATGAAAAAGACAAAGAGTTTGTTTTCCAAGTAGGGGAAGACTCATCTTTTGATATTGGTTTAAAAACTGAGTATGCTGTTAATACTTCAGGATTAGGAAGTGCTGGTAAAGAGGGTACTACTAATGCTACTATTACAACAACTACTGGGGATATCACTTTAGAGGGTGAGGTTTCTAACATTAGTGCTACTATTTCATCAACTGAAGGTGATCTTACAATTTCAGCCGCTGCTGCAGCTAGTGCTAGTAATGCTTCTGAAATGACTATAAATGTATCAGCTAACAATGTTACAAAAATTGGTATTAACAATACTACGACAACTAGTACAATAACATTATCTACAGATGATGCTGATTTAGCTAAATTCTTAAATGCTGAAGCTGATAAATCAACTTCAGATGGTTTAACAAAAATTGCTAATGGGGTATATGAGTTTAAATCTACTGCTGATGCAACGCTATCAACTATTACTTTTGAAAACAATACTTCAGTTGATATTAGTAATTTAAAAGTTTCTGGTCTTTCATCTTTAACTACAGGTGGTGATATATTCGTACTAACTACAGACGAAGCTGTAACGATTGAAAAAACTGGTGGAACAGCAGACCTTACTGTAAGTTCTGGTGGTAAAATGGATATTAAAGTTAATGGAGATACTGCTGAGGGTATTGCTTATACTGCAGGTTCTACTTTAAATGTAACTAGTGGTACAGTTGCCATAAGAGATAACTCTACAGGTTCTACTTTAGACGTTGTTACTGTTAATGCTACAGCTGCTTCTACTACAAGTGAAACTGGTAATATAGCCTTTACTGTTGCTTCTGATGCTAATATAAAATCACTATCATTAACAAACACTGCTGCTGAAGCTACTGTTACAATCTCTACTACAGATTCAACTACAGCACAAGCTTTAAGAAATGCAGGTTTAAGTGAAAATGCGGATGGTACATTTAACTGGTCTACAAACGGTGTAAATGACTTACAAACTTTAGACTTTGGTGATGATGGTGTTGACATGGGAACTTTAAGTTTCTCTGATGTTACAAAAACTACTTCAGCAAATGATAAAATCTATATCGAAACAAGTGGTACAGTTACTTTTGTAAATGATAAAGCTGAAGGAATTGATGAAGATTATGGAAACTTTAGTGTTTCTATGACTACATCTGCTGGTGGTTCTAATACAGCTGGTATTGGTATTGCGGATGTTAATTCAGGACTAGCATTTAAAAACCTTGAGGGATTAACTGCTTTAGGTGAAGGTGAACTAACTTCTGAAACTGCTAACAACTTTATGTCAGTTATTGATGATGCACTAACTCAACTTAACTCTGTTAGATCTGACTTCGGGTCTACTCAAAATCAATTAGACTCAGCTATTAGAAATATGATGACTGTTCAAACGAACATTCAAGCTGCTGAATCAATCATTAGAGATGTTGATTATGCTGAAGAAAGTGCGAACTTTAACAAACAAAATATTATCTCACAAGCTGGTTCTTATGCTATGAGTCAAGCTAACTCTATCCAACAAAATGTATTAAGATTATTACAATAGTAATAATCTTTTTAAATAAAGTAGTGACATATGTCACTACTTTATTTTAATGCTTTCAACTCTTTTTTTAGCTACATCTAAGAATTCAAGTAACTTTTCTAAAGATTCATTCACATACTCCAAAGCTTCATCTTTATTTGAAGTTGCTATTCCATGAGTATAAATTGCAGAGTAAAAGTGGTATAGGGTTCCTTTTAAAACAGAACGTGTCAAATAACTTTTTCTTTTATAATCTGGCTTATTTACAAGTTCAAAAGTTTTAGCTATTAAAAAGAAAAGCTCTTTAAAGTTTTCTATCTTTTTACTTTTAATATCATTTTTAATTATTTCAATATTCTTATTTAATAAGTTAAGTTCACTTTTATACACTTCTTTTATCTCATCATGTAAATGTTCAAAATCACTATCAAAAGCTGCATCAATAGCTTTTAACATCTTGTTTTTATCCAAAAACTTTTCTATTTTTATATTTTCCCCATGAAAAGGTGTAGCACCATCTATATATAAGCCATCACTACAGTTAAAATAATTAATCTTTTTCTTTCTAATTAATTTATAATCTTTTATACAATTTTCTGCTCTTTGCATACACCATCTAAAAATAGGCGTTGTTAAAAATTGCTCATTTTTATCAAAATTTCCAGGAAAAGTATCTTTTTCTAAATCTCTATTATTAAACTTAAGTGTTTCATAATAAACTGTATCTTTTGAGTGATGGTTTTCTATATCTTTAAACCCCATATCAGTACCAAACATAAATATATTTTTAAAGCCGATGTCAGATAAAAATGATAAACTACCATTTACAATTGTTGGATTACAATGGTTTAACTTTGGTACATCATCTGGCACAAGTGAAGAACCAGCATCATTTTCCCTAAAATACATTTTTGCACTTTTAAACATATCATAAACTTCGTGATGAATTACACTTAACCCTATCATATTAATACTCTTTAAATACTCTTTAGAACCATAGTTTTTGATTATATCTACCATATGTGGAGGTCTCTCAATTTCCATATGAAAATCAGGTGTTATATCATTTTTATTTAAAACTCTTAAAGCAGTCCCACATGATATAAGAATCACTTTATCTTTATGTTTTTTTATAAATTTCATATCATTATCTAAAGATGGACCAGAACCTACTAAAAATGCTGTTGAACTCTTTGGTAAATTACTTTTGTATCTATAAACAGGAAGTCTATCATTCAAGTTTTTTACCGTGTGTTCTAAACTAATAATTTCATCATCATAAAAACCTTGTCCTGTAAAGCCTAAGTTAATTTTTCCTAAAAACTTTTCTTTAAAGTTATCAAAAAATTCTGATTTATAATGAGTATAAAAAGGTATAAGATAAAACTGATAAGAAAAATATTTAAATATAGTATTCAAAGCTGCATTTGCAATTTCTGTAGGATTCTTACCTATAGTAAAATATAGACCATAGCCCTCTTGTTTAAAATACATAAAAATAGGACGCCAATCCATAAGATGAAAACTTATTTTAAGCATCTCATAACTTTCGTCTACTATAAGTATCTCTTTTATTCCATTTGATTTTTTAATAAGTTTTTCTATATGATATCCAGCACCAACTCCCATCATAAGCAAAAAAGGAAAAAACCCATCAAGGTTTTTATGATAATTCTCAAAATTTTTATTCTCTTTTAAATATGGGGAATTAGATTCTATATCTTTAATTAATTTATCATGACAGTAATCTTTTTCACTATCTCTTTTCCAAGTTGGTTTTTTAAAAAACATAGCTGGTTTATCTAAAAAGGCATTTACCTGTGCTTGTATTGATAAATCAACTTTTGCAGGATAAATATTCTTTCCTTTTATAGCTATATTATATTCACCTGATTGTGTAATATTTAATTCATAATCTTTTATATCTGCATTTAAAACACTATTATAAACCTCCGTCCAGCTTTTTTTTAAAAACTCCATATTATTTTGATAATTTTTTTCTAAATCCATATTTTTCCTTTTTCTTTAATTATACTAATTTATTACAATTCAAACAATCAATTATAACTTAATCAAGTTCCAATATCTCATTTACAATCTTTTCAATACTTATATCCATTTCAGTTAAAATACTAACATTTATCTCTTGACCTATCAGTTTTACTGATTTATCTATTAACTCCTCTTTGTTATTTACCCATACCATAAGATTGTTATCTATTTGATACTTATCATAATGACAAATAAAGCTTCTAGTTGATATGGTAGGAGTACCTAAAAAACATGCCTCAGTATTAATTGTACCTCCTCCACCTATAAATAAATTAGCAAACTTTAGTAGATGCTGTACTCTTACTTTCTCTTCAAGTATAATAGCAAATGGAAATTCATTTTTTAGATAGTCACTATTTCTAAAAATTAATTGAACAATAAATTAAGATACTTATTTTAATAAATATCCAATCTATCTCCAAACTCATAATCTTTTGTTGCTATTTTTCCTAAAAAATCTTTCAAATACTTAGGGTGCATACCATACCCAGGTCTTACACTTCTTATATTTTCTTCTGTAAAGACTTCACCTTTTTTAATATCTTTTGCCACATATAAACTTCTAGCAAACTGTCTACTTTTTTTCTTTTTAGGAGACATACTATAATCTACTTTTCCAAGTAATTTTTCAGCATCCCTAACTGCTTTTATCATTTCTGAAAACTCTTGCTTATCCATAGAAAAATCAGCATCTGGGCCACCTATTGATTTATCAAGAATAAAGTGTTTTTCAATTACTTTAGCTCCTAAAGCTACTGCAGCGATGGGTGCTGTTGAACCAATTGTATGGTCTGAGAAGCCAGATATTACATTAAATGTTTCAGCTAAATTAGGAATAGTTTTTAAGTTTGCATCTTCTAGTGGTGCAGGATAGGCACTTGTACATTTTAGTAATATTATATTGTTATTACCTACACTTCTACATATATCTACAGCATCTTGTATTTCATCAATGCTAGCAATTCCTGTAGATATAATTACAGGTTTCATTTTAGAAGCAGTATATCTTATAAGTTCATAATCTGATATTTCAAATGAAGCAATTTTATATGCACTTGGATTAAATTGTTCTAGAAAATCAACTGCACTTTTATCAAAAGGAGTTGAAAATATATCAATACCAATCTTTCTTGCATATTCAAAAAGTTCTTTGTGCCATTCCCATGGAGTACTAGCCCATTCATATAATTCATATAAACTTTTACCATCCCAAAGAGTTCCACCTTTTACAATAAAATCATCTTTTTTACAATTTAGGGTCATTGTTTCTGATGTATAGGTTTGCAATTTTATACAATTAGCACCGATATCTTTTGCAGCTTTTATTGTGTCTAAGGCATTTTGTAAGTTACCATTATGATTAGCACTTAATTCTGCAATTATATATGTCCCATCTTTTTTTAAATCAAAATTACCTATTTTCATCTTTCACCTCTTCTATTTTTAGTACATACTTTTTTCCATCTTTATAAAAAAATGCAGGATAATTTTCATTATCTACTATTCTTAAAAGATTAAATTGTTCTTTGATAGTTTTATTTATATTTAGTTCACTATCTTTTTCTGTTCGTTTCTTATAAAAAGTTTCATCTCCATTTTGTTTTTTTGGTATTTTAAAACTCTCATAATGATTTAAAAACTCTAAACACATATCTATAGTATGAAATGCTTGTTTTTCTCTTAGTTCTTTATTTAACTCATCCCCATTTAGTACTAAATTTTTTTGCATATAAATATCACCATCATCTACGCCTATTCCAGCTTCAAGCATAGTAAATGTAATAGTACTTTTTTCTTCAAGTATTTGCCAAAACATAGGGGCCCAACCTTTACCTAAAGGCAAAGCACTTTCATGAATTACGATATTATGTTGGTGTAAATCTAAATACTTCTTTTCAATTATTTTATGATAA